>CAYNOM010000022.1:0-14464 GCA_964398415.1 uncultured Polyangiales bacterium
CGGGGCGGGCGGCCGCGGAGCCTCGACAGCCCCGCCCGCGATGGCATTGCGGGGGCGCGCGAGCACCTGCGCGACCCGGTCGATCAAGCCCTGCGTGTCGAAGGGCTTCGAGACGTGGTCGTCGACCCCGGCGCTGCGCCCCTTGCCGTCGTCGTAGGGCGTGTGCTGACTCGCCATGACGATCACGGCCGTCTTGGCCAGGGCGGGATTGGCCTTGATGCGGCGCGATAGCTCGTAGCCATCGACCCCGTGCATCGACGCGTCGGCAAACACGACGTCAGGCGAGAGCTCGGCCGCCTTGGCTGCTCCGGCGTCGCCGTCCCCCACCGAGACGACCTGCGCGTCTTCGCCCGCGAAAGTCATCTCCAAGACCCGACGCATCGTCGCGCTGTCGTCCACCACCAGGATTTTGGTCGGCACTCGACTCTCCTCTGCCGTAGCTCATGCGTTCACCGGCCGGTGCGCGGCCCCTTTTCCGACATCTTCTGGGATACGTGATCCGCGCGAGATCGGTCAAGAAATTCAGCGTTGTTGGGGGCTTCCTCGTGGTGTATGGAAGGCGCCCCCGATGTCCGACGCTCCCGATCCCCACCGCTATCGTGCGCTTTCCCCACGTCCACCCGAGGGCCTGCTCGACCTCGAGCAGCTGCTGAAAGGCTCCGGCGACATCGAGCTCGAGATAGGCTTCGGGCACGGCTTGTTCCTGTTCGAACGCGCAGTGGTCGCGCCCACGGCGCGCATCGTCGGCATCGAGGTCAAAAAGAAGTGGTCGTACCTCGTGGCCGAGCGTGCGCAGAGGCGGGGGCTGTCGAACGTCACGGTCTGGGCGGCCGACGCCCGTGAGACCCTGCCACGCATCACGGCGTCGAGCGTCGCCCGCGTGTTCATGCACTTTCCCGATCCGTGGTGGAAGCGTAAGCATGAAAAGCGCCGGCTGACCGCCCACTCGCTGCTCGACGACATCGCGCGCGTGCTGCGTCCGGGGGGCGAGCTGTTCGTGCAAACCGACGTCGAAGATCGGGCGGCCTCGCACGTAACCGCGCTCGTGGAGCATGGGGCCTACGTGCTCGGAGGAGAGGGCGGGTATCTCGATCACAACCCCTACGGCGCGCGTTCGAACCGCGAAGCACGCGCGACCGAAGACGGGCTGCCAGTGTGGCGCACGCTCGCCCTGCGCCGTTGAAGATCTGCCGCAAAATGGCTCATAGGCGCGCGGGTCAGTCGCGTGCCGCGGCCCAAGCAATCTGGACGAGGCTCGCGATCAAGAGCGCGGCACCCACGGGCACAGCCAGGATGGCCGGACCCGGGTCGGACTCGCCCTGCCCCAGCACCGACGCGAGAAAACCGAGCGGGATCAGCCACGCCGCCGCGCGCAGGCGCTGACCGACTGCGGGCGCGAGGCGCGGCGATATGCCGGCGGCGGCGTAGGCGAGCACGACGAGCGCGAGACCCACGCCGTGGGCGTGGGCCCAGGTGAGAAGCTCTCGGCGCAAGGGGTGATCGAGGTAGCTCGACCACTTGAACGCGTGCGCCATTTCGAGCGCAAAGCCGAGGCTCGCCCAGCCCGCGAGTGCCGAGAAGCCGAATACGCGTGCGACGCGTCGCTCTCGCGCGAGCCCATCGAGGTTCACGTTCACGCTCATTCTCCGATGTCGATGGCCACTTCGGCCGCTTGCGCGCGCAGGCGTGCGAGCAACGCCTGATCGAGCGCGGGAGCCTGCGGAAACCGCGCGCGTGTCTGCGTCGCCCACTCGGCACGATGCTTTGGGGGGCTCTCCGGAACGAAATCACCCAGGCTTTGCAGAAGTGCTGGGGCAACCTGGGCCGCGAGGGTGCGTGCTGCGTTGCGCGCGAAGCGGCGCACGGCCGGGTAGGGGTCGTGCTCCATGACGTCGAGCAAGAGCGCGAGCCCTAGCGCGCGGCGCGGGCCTCGTGCGCGAGCGGGGGCGCCCAGGGCGTGGGCCGACAGGGCGCGCACGATGGGATCGCCCGCGAACAGCGCCCGCTCTACCTCGCTCAGTGCCTGGGCCGCGGAAGCCGCGCCCTCACCGGCACCGTTCCACAGCCGTGCGCGCTCACGGCTCGCCCAGGCGCGCGTGCGCTCGACGTGACAGCTCGTGCAGGCGTCCGGGATGTCGAGCGCTCTGCTCTTCTCTGGATCGGGCACGTCGATGCGATGGCTCGGGTGCGCGTCGAGCACGCCGTACACGATGGACGGCATGTGGCAATCGATGCAGCGCGGCGAGCTGTCGGAAAGATCGTGGCGCGCGTGCTCGGTCGCTTGGGCCAGGTCGGCGAAGGTGTCGTGGCACGCGGTGCACATGCGATCACCCTGTCGATCGGGGCGTATCTGACCCGCAGGATCGCCCGCGTGCATGCTGTGGCAATCGATGCAGGTCAGCTGTCCCTGCGCGTGACACCGTGAGAGCAGCATGCCTTGGTATTCATAGGCGGTGAGGCGTGGCGTGCCATCGGGCCAAAAGCGCGTCGCGAACACGCCCTCGGCACCCGCGAGGGTGGTGTCTCGCCACAAGGGCGCGCTGTACAGCGCGAGATCGTCGCCCGGCACGAACGGGTCGCCCTGCCTCAGAAAGCGCTCCACGTCGTCGGTGATGCGCTGACCGTGGCAGCGTCCGCAAAGATCGGCTGCGCGATCCGGCGACAGGCGACGTGGGCTCACGATCGTCGGATCGGCGTCGCGCGTCAGGTGCAAGCGGTAGCGTCGCAGTGGGCTCGTGTTGCGCGCCACGTGCTCTTCGCCCGGCCCGTGGCAGGCCTCGCAGGCGATGCCGTGCTCCGCCACGCGCGTGTCGAAGCGCGCCCCGAGCACACCGCTGTGTTTGCCGGGGTTGGGCGCGACGTTGTGGCAAAACACGCAGTTGTCGTTCCAGCGCGTGATGTGACGCTCGTAGTCGGCCAGCTCGAGCGGCAAGGGGGGATCGGCGGTGAGAAACGCGCCGTTCATGTGAAACCAGCGCTGCTCTTCGAGATGGAAGGCGACGGGCAGCCGCACGAGCACGTCGGACACGCGTGCGACGTACTGTTGATAGCGGCGTGAGCCGACGGTGAGCGCGACCTCGAAGCGACGGCGTTCGATCTCACCACCGCCATATTCGATCAGGAAGGCGCCGGTGGGGCTCCGCGTCATGCGCGCGGTCACGCCGAAGTAGTCGAGCGTCTCGCCCGCGAAGGGCGCGCGTACGCTGGCCGCCGACGCCTCTTGCGTCATGGTGCGATGAAACGTGCGCGTGAAGCTCGCGTTGCGCTCGGCATGACAGCGGACGCACTGCTTGGCGGTGACGTGTCGCGTGCCGTGTAGGTCGCGCGCGGTGGACAGCTCCTGCTCGACGGACCTCGCGTGCCACGCGAGCCCGAAAAAGGCTGACGCAGCGACGATCCAGAACGCGATGACACGCCTGTCGAGCACGCCGCGACTCTAGCGTGGGCGTGGGATCAGCGTTGGGCAAACGCACGACAGCGCTGGTCGGTGTCCTCGCGCAGGCGTGCTTGGCGCAGCTCGAGCACCTCCGGCGGGAGCACGGCGGGCGCTGCGCTTTGGCTCGCTGTCTCGCCGTCGCGGCGCTGAAAGAACACGCTGGGGTCGTCCACGAAATCGAACAGCTCTTCGCCCTTGTCGAGCAGCTCGCAGTTGCGCGCGAGCAGGTCGTTCACGATGAGCTGATAGGCCTCGACGCTCCAGGCGTAGGTGTCGTGAAGCAGCACGATGCCACCGCGCTCGCCCTGGGCCTCGCGGCGCTCGAACACCGAGCGAAAGGTCTTGTGCACGTCCTCGGCGGTGCGCACCTGAAAGTCGCCCGCGCCGATGTTCCACAGCACCGTCGTGTAGCCGCGGCTCGCGAGCAGCCGGTCGATACGCGCCGAGTGCGCCCCGCCCGGCGGACGAAACAGCCAGGGCCGCGCGCCCAGGACGTCTTCGAAGATCTTCTCGGTGAGGGTCAGCTCCGCCATGGCGTCGACGGTGTTGAGCAACGGGAGCTGCTTGTGCATGTAGCCGTGGGAGGCGACGACGTGTCCACGTCGCACGGTTTCGCGTGCGATCTCTTGGTGCATGCGTTCGGCCGCGTTGTCGCCGCGCAGGTTCGAGCCCGTGAGAAAGAAGATGGCTCGCACGCCCGTGGCATCCAGACGATCGAGGAGCTGGGGCGTCGTGAAGCGGCTTGGACCGTCATCGAAGGTGAACAGGATCAGCCTGTGCGGCGTGGCACCGGTCATGATCAGACCATCGCGCAGCGCCTCACCGAGCGCGTCGACGGGCGGTGGGGCGGGCGGCACTTGCTCGCGCTCGACCTCGGGATCGATCTCGAGAGCTTGCTCCGCGGCCTTGGCGCTCAGCACGGGCTCCCGCACCGCCCGAGGCGTTGCGCGCTTCATCGGCCTGCGCTCGGCGGCGCTCGGTGCGGCCGCGGCGTGGGCTTTCGTCGGACCGAGTGCAGCACCCGGCTCGCGTGCGATGTCGGTGAAGCGCCCCAGCAAGGCGCCGAGGCCGAGGGCGGATGCGCAGAGGGCGACGCGCGCGGCCGCTCGGGCTCCGAACGAGCGAGAGTTCATGTGCGTGATTGTAGGTGTGGCACCCTCGCGTACGCACAAAAGCGACAGGGCTCGCCGGCGAGCTGTGTGAGCGTTCAGTGGCCGGCGGCCAACTTGAGCGGTAGCTCGAGCTGCACAGGGCCCCCGTCCGGCCTCGGAAACATCAAGCCCCGCACCTCAGTCACGATGCAGTGCGCGAGCGCCTCGGGAAGCTCAGTCTGACCGCGCACCTCGGCGCGGGCCACGTGGCCATCCGGCGCGACCCGAATCGAAAGCGTGAGCGTCCCCTCGAGCTTTGGCGCGATCTTGAGCGCACGCTCGTAGCAACGCTTGAGCGTGGGGATGGCGGCGCGGATCACGGGCGAGATCAGCGCGGGGTCGAGCGTGCCGAGGCGCGCGTCATCGGCTTCGCGCATCAGCCGTCGGATCGCGGCTTCCTCGAGGCGGGTGCCTTCGGTGGCCACCTCGAGCGTCATGGGGTACCGACGGCCGACGGCGTCTTCGATCTCGAGTGAGAGCGCGCCGGGCGGCCAGCGCATCGCGATGTCGGCGCTCGCAGGCAGACGCGTCCCTTCGACCCAGAAGGCCGCGACGGTCGAAAGCTCAGGCAGCTCGACGACGGCCGTTTCGCCCTCGCGCGAGAGCCCGATCACGCGTCTCGCGTCGCTCGGTGCAGGCGCGTCGCCCCGACTCTGAAACCTCTCGCCTGGCCCGAGGGTGGAGATCGTTACGCCGTCGCGCAGCACGGCGACGCGTCCCTCGTGTACGGCCACGTCGACGACCTCGCTCAAGAGGCCCACCTCGAAGGAAGTCCCGCGCACCTCGGCCCGATACGCCGCGGCGGCGACGGCATAGCGCGAGCCATGCGCGAGTGGGCTCACCTCGTTCGAGACCCGCCCCTTCAGCAGCGTCAGCAGCACCTCCGCGCCGCGCAGGCGCGTGATCTCGAGCGCGCTGTCCGGCCACAGAAGAATGCCGGTGCCCGCCCTGAGGCGTACGTGCAGCTCTTCGTTGGGACCTGTCTCGAGCCGCATCCCTTCGCGCACGTCGCCGAGAGCCGTCTCCGCCATGGCGAGGGTGATCTGGCCAGTCTGCGGCGCGGACACCGAGTCGGAACGGGCGGCGTCGCGTACGGGCTGTGTGCGCGGGGCCGAGCGTGCGGCAAGCTCCTGAGCCTCTCTTTGCCCCGAGATCCCAACCCAACCGATGATCACGGTGGCGACCAGCGACAGCACCGGCAGCGCGACCGCGATCCACTTGCCTGAGGTGCGCTTCGGTGTCGGGCTCGCGTCGAGCCTATGCGCGAGGGCCTCGAACGACAGCTCAGGCATGGGCAGTGCGCGTGCGGCATCGCGCATGGCCGCGTATTCGCGCACCGCATCGCGCGCGCGGCGGCAGGTTTCACAGGCCGCGAGGTGAGCCTCGAGGCGCGCTCGCGCCTGGGCCGAAAGCCGGCCCTCGAGCAGGGCCTCGATCGCGGCGAGCTTCGGCGCGTGCTCGCTCATGGCGCGTCCTTGCCGTTCAGCCACTCGGCGAGGCCGGCGAGCGCGGGGTCTTCGGCGATCGCCGCGTAGAGCTCCTTGCGGGCGTAGAACAGGCGCGTGCGAACGGTCATCACGGGGATCTCCAGCATGCGCGCGATCTCGTCTGCGGGCACGCCCTCCAGATCGTGCAGCACCAGGGTCTCGCGCTTCTTGTCCGAGAGGCGCGTGAGCAGGCGATACAGGGCCTCGGCGCGTCGATTGCGCTCGGCATCGGCCGCAGGGCTTTGCCCGCTCGGTTGCTCTAGGGTGTTCGCCTCGTCGTCGCCCACCAGGCGCAGCTTCGGGCGCGATTGCTTTCGACGCACGTGCATGCGCGCCACGTTGAGCGTCAAGCGATACAGCCACGTGCTGAAGCGCGAGTCGCCGCGAAACGCAGCGAGCGAGCGGTGCACGTGCAGAAACACGTCCTGCGCGACGTCTTCGACTTCCTCGGCCGGCACCAGACGGTGCACGAGCCGCGTCACGCGCTGACGATGGGCGAGGAACAACGCACGAAAGGCGGCCCTGTCTCCCGCCTTGGCACGTTCGACCAAGCTCTCGTCGTCGCTCACCGCCTGCCTCGGCCGGCGGCTTTGCACGGGGCGAACCCCGAATAGCCTTCCCTCGAGGGCTGTTCCACCGGCGGCAGACGATATCACGTGTGGGCTCCGAGGCATGGGTTGCGCGGGTTCGCAGACCTGTTCATCGGTGCCGTGCGCCTTGCCGGGCGCGGGGATGCTGGTTACGAAAGGGCCGCCTCCGAAATCCCAAGGAGATTCGAGTGATCCAAGTCCGACACCTGACCAAGCGCTACGGCGACCGCGTGGCCGTCCAAGGCCTCAGCTTCGAGGTGGCCAAAGGCGAGGTTGTGGGCTTCCTAGGGCCGAACGGCGCCGGCAAGAGCACCACGCTGCGCATGCTCACGGGCTTTCTCGAGCCGAGCGAGGGCGAGATTCGCATCGATGGCCTCGACGCGCGCACCCAAGACCTCGAGGTGCGAAAGCGCATCGGTTACATGCCGGAGGCCGTGCCGCTGTACCTCGAGATGCGCGTCGTCGAGTACTTGCGCTACCGCGCGGCGCTCAAGGGGGTGCCGCGAAAGCAGATCGCGAAGAACGTCGAGCGCGCGCTCGAGCTCGCCAGCGTGGCCGACGTCACGACGCGCATCATCGGTCAGCTCTCGAAGGGCTACCGTCAGCGCGTGGGTTTGGCCGATGCACTCGTCTCCGATCCGCCGCTTCTGATCCTCGACGAGCCCACCGCGGGTCTCGATCCCAACCAGATTCGCCAAGTGCGTGATCTGATCCGGGCGCTCTCCAAGGAGAAGACGGTCCTCTTGTCCACGCACATCTTGCCCGAGGTGGAGGCCATCTGCGGGCGCGTCGTGATCATCGACCAGGGCCGCCTGGTGTCGACGGGGCCCACGGCCGAGCTGCGTGCGGTGGGCGAGGGGGTGCGCACGCTGTCGCTCGAGGCGCGTGCGTCACGGGCAGCGCTCGACGCCGTGCTCGACGCGGTCAACGGCCTCCGCAAGCGCAGTGTCGACCCTGTGGGCGAGTCTCACGTACGCGCGCGGGTGGAGGTCGACGCCAGAGAAGTCGACGATGTCGCAGAGAGCATCTTCCGCGCGGTGGCCGAGGCCGGGCTCGTGTTGCGCGAGCTCAAGCGTGAGGAGGCGAGTCTCGAGGAGGTGTTCGCACGGCTGACCACCCATGAGCCGCCCGTGAGCGTCGACGTCACGAAGGAGAACGCCGCGTGAGCCCCGCATTGACCATCGCACGACGCGAGATCTTCGCCTACTTCGTGTCGCCCATCGCCTACGTCGTCACCACCGTGTGGCTTCTGTGGTGCGGGCTTCAGTATTACATCCTCGCCGGGCTGTTCGCGGGCGCGCCCACGCTCTCGGCGAGCGCCAACCCGTTGAGCGCGTTCTTTGGCGGCTCGGTGTTGTTCTTCATTCCGCTGCTCGTGTTCGCCCCCGTGCTCACGATGCGTCTGCTCGCCGAGGAGCGGCACACCGGTACGCTCGAGCCGCTGCTCACCGCGCCGGTCACCACCCTCCAGGTCGTGATCGGAAAATACTTGGCTGCGCTCGTGTTCTGGGCTGCGCTCTGGTTGCCGACGCTGCTCTACGTGTGGATCACGAGTCAGTTCGGTGATGTCGATCTTGGTGCCGTGACCGCGAGCTACGTCGGCGTGCTCGGCATCGGCCTCTACTACATGGCCATCGGCCTCGCGATGAGCGCCCTCGCCAAGAACCAGATCGTGGCAGCGCTGTTGTCGTTCATGCTGCTCGCGGGGCTGTTCGCCGCGGGCTTGCTCGCGTTTCTCGACACCTTCTCCGCGAGTCGAGAGCTGTTCGACTACATCAGCTTGTGGGGCCACATGCAGTCGTTTTCGAAGGGCATCGTCGACTCGCGCTTCATCGTGTTCGACATCAGCCTGGCCGTGTTCTTCGTGTATCTCGCCTGGCGCGCCCTCGAGGGCCGGAGGTGGCAGTGAACGATTCGTCGAAAGCGCAGCCGGTCGCGAAGGGCGTCCACGCCGCGCAAGTTTGGGCGCTCGTGGGCACGGCGCTCGTGTCGGTGCTGCTCGTGCTCGTCAACTACGTGTCCTTTCGGCGCTTCGAGCGCTGGGACCTCACGCGCGACGGCCTGTTCACGCTCTCCGATCGCACCGAGCAGCTGCTCGCAGGCCTCGAGAAGCCCGTGGACGTGTACCTCTTCATGTCGAGCGGCGAGCCAAACTTCCAGGAGCTGAAGGAGCTCGTCAGCCGTTATCGGGCGAAGAGCGACAAGATCACCGCGCACTTCATCGATCCCGATCGCGAGCCGAGCAAGTTCCGCATGCTCGCCGAGCAGTTCGGCGTGCGCGTGGCGTTGCAGGAGAACGGGCAAACCGAGGCCGAGCTTGCCGCCCTCGTCACCAGCGGCGACAAGCGCTGGAGCATCACGCGCGACGACCTCGTCGATCTGGATCTGTCCTCCATCGAGGATGGACCGGGCAAGACCAAGGTCGACGTGAAGACTGAGCAGGCGCTCTCGGGCGCGATCCTGCAGGTGGTGAGCGGCCGGGCGACGAAGCTGTGCGTGACGAGCGGCCACGGCGAGTGGACCCTCGACGGCAGTGAGCGCTCGCTGTTTGCCATGAAGGAAGAGCTGAAGCGCGAGAACATCGAGGTCGAGGCGCTCGCGACGCGCGGCGTTGCGACGCTGCCGCGGCACTGCGACGCGATCTACGTGCTTGGGCCGCAGAAGGCCTTCGCCGAGGAGGAAGCGAAAGCGCTCGAAGCCTACCTCCAGGCGGGTGGCAACCTGTTGCTCGCGCTCGACCCCATCATCTCCGGCGCAGAGGTGCTGTCGACGGGCCTCGAAGGTCTCGCTGAAGCGCATGGCGTGAAGGTCTCTGCCGACGTGGTCGTCGAGCTCGACACCGAGCGCCTGTTGTCACCGAGCCCCGTGGAGCACTTCCTCGTGCTCGACTTCACCGACCACCAGACCATGCGTCCGCTCGGCGTGCTCGGCGCGCCCGTCGTCATGCAGCTCGCGCGCTCGCTCTCGATCGTCGACGGCAGCGACGCAGAGACATTGCTGCGTTCGAGCGGCAAGGCCTACGGCGAGTCGAATCTGTCGCAGCTCACGGCGGGCGACGAGCTCGTGGCCGGGGAGGGTGACAAGCAGGGGCCACTCGCGCTCGGGGCGGCCGTGCTGGTTTCCAAGGGCGACGACGAAGGCAAGCCCACGAGCAAGGGCGGGCGCATGATCGTGCTCGGCGACAGCGACTGGCTCGCGCCGACCTACTTGCAACAGCCACAGCTCGCCAACGTCGACCTGCTCTCTAGTCTGACGGGGTTTCTCACCGAGCGTGACGCGCTGGTGTCGATCGCGCCCCGCAAGCTCGATGCGCAGTCTGTGATGATCACCGAGGAGGGGCTGCTCGGCATCCTGCTCCGCGTCGTGGTCTTCATGCCGCTCGCGGCGCTGGTGCTCGGCGTCGGCGTGTGGTGGCAGCGGCGATCGTGATGGACGACAGGCGAGGACAATCGCGATGACCAAGCGTGCGACATTGATGCTCGCGGCCGTCGTGGCCGCGCTTTTGGCGTACATCGCCGTGTTCGAACGCGACAGCCTGACGAGCTCAGAGCTCGAGCAGCGCAAGGGCAGGGTGCTCGCGAGCTTCGTGCGGCAGAAGGTCGAGCGGCTCGAGATCCAGCGCAAAGGGCGGACCGTGATCCTCACGCGCAAGGCCGACGTCGAGGGCGGCTTTGGCGCCTGGCAGATGCTCGAGCCCTGGCAGGAAGAGGCGGACGAGAGCGAGGTCGACCATGTGCTCGGCGAGCTCGAGTGGCTCGACGCGCGGCGCACGCTCGAAAACGCTAGTGACGAAGATCGCGTAGGCTTCGGGCTCGACAAGCCCCGCTATCGCGTGACATTCGTGGCGGGCGGCAGCCGGGCGCGTCTCCTGGTCGGCAAGGACGACGTCCACGGCCAGGGCGCCTATGCGGCTGTCGAGGGCGGCACGTCGGTGTTCGTCGTGCCCAAGACGTTGATCGAGGCGCTCGATCACGACCCGGGCCACTATCGCGGCAAAGAGTTTCTCGGCTCCATGGTCACAGCGTGGGGCCGGAAGCTCGAGATCTCGAACGAACACGGTAAGGTCAGCGTCGAGAAGAAACAGGGGCGCTTCTGGATCGCCGGCGAGCCCGCCGTGTACGCCGACGAGGCGCAGGTCGACAAGCTGATGCGGGCCCTCGACGATCTGCGTGCCACGCGCTTTCTCGACGGCGAGGCGGCCGAGCGCGTCCAGCAGAGCCTGAAGAAGGCCGAGACCACGGTGCGACTCGACATCATTCCCGACGAGGGCAGAGAGGACAAGGGCCCGACGCGCGTCGACCTGCGGCTCGGCGGAGCGTGCCCTGAGCATGCGGGAGAGCGCCTGGCGCGCGCGGGAGAGGCCGGGCCGCCCGTGTGTGTTCAGGCCGAGGACGTGGCGCCCTTCGAGCTCATGCCGGAGGGGCTGCGCCAGCGCGCGCTGTTCTCGGCCGACGTCAGCGAGATCGAGCGTTTCTCGCTCGAAGCGGGCAAGGATGCGATCGCGCTCGCGCGCAGTGGCCAAGAGTGGAAGCCCGAGTCGGGCGTGCAAACCGTCGATCGCGAGGCGGTAGAGCTGTGGCTCGACGCGTTGTCGAAGCTTGGCGCGCTCGAGCTTCTGCCGGTTGGCAGCTTTGCCCCACGTGGCGCGCTGACACTGCACCTCGCGGACGAACGCGTGGAGAAGATCGCCTTGGGCAACGTGCTGCCCGATGGACGGCTCACGATCCGACGCGGCGACGAGCCCGCCGCGTGGGCCTACGCAGCCTTCGTGTCGGAGCTGCTCGTGCCCGTCCCAGAACGCTTCGGCTCCCTTGCGCTGTGGGAGCACAAGCCCAGCGAGGTGATCGGCATCGAGGCCCAGCATGGGGCGCACAGCCGCGCGCTCGCGCTCGTCGACGGTTCGTGGCGAGAGCGTGACGCCAGCACGAAGCTCGCGTCAGACGGCCGCGTGCGCGAGCTGGTGCGCGATCTGTCGCGTGGCAAGGCCCTGGGCTTCGTCAGCAAGACACCGCGTCCCGAGCATGGGCTCGAGGCCAACGCGTCGCGCCTCTTGTTGCGCCTCGCTCCCACCTCAGCCGGCGCCGAGGGGGCTGAGCGTACGGTCAGCCTCGCGGTCGGCGCGGCGACCGAGCGTGGTCACTACGCGCGCGTGGGCAAAGGTGCAGTGTACGAGGTGCCTCGCGAGGTGTTGCGCCGGGTGGCCGAGCTTGCAGGCGCGGCCGCCTCCGAGCTCAAACGGCTCGATCCGCCTGCGGAGCAGGGGGAGGAGGAGCCCGCGGAAGAGCCTTCCTTCGACGAGCACGAGCACGAGCACGAGCACGAGCACGACCACGAATGAAAAAGCCCGCGACCGGCGGGCTTTTCGTGATCAGGTGACGTCTCGGAGCTTCAGCTCTTCTTGGGATCCGGAATCTCGGCCGGCGGCTCCTGCGTCTCGTGGCCGCGGTAGTCGAGCAGGCCGTCCGCATCGGCGAAGCCGGAGCCCGAGACACGGGTGTACTGGGCCTTGACCTTGATCTTGGCGCCGGGGAACAGGTCGGTCGGGATCGGCAACAGCCCGGACTCTTCGGGCGGCGGCTTGGTCTTGCCGCGCTTGGCGTCGGCGATCGCTTCGTCGATGGCCTTCTGATTCTCGGCGTAGCCCACGAGGCGGATGCGCTTTTGCGGATCGGTCTCGTCCTTCGTGTCCGCGATGAACACGTGCGGAGCGCGTGCCGGGGGGCAGACCTTGTCCTTGGGGCACTCGGGCGGCGTGTACGTCTCCACCACGTAGCCCGTCAGCTGGACCTCCGTGTCCATCGTGTTCTTGATGCGCTTGCGCAGGCCGAACAGGCTGTAGGAGCTGTCCCCGTATTGGATGGGGTGGGGCGGCGGCGGCAGCTTGGGCACCGACGGCAGGTTGGGTTTGATGTCGGGGAGCTTTTCGACCTCGACATTGGACGCGCCCGCGCCCTCACATCCCCCGAATAGAGCGAGGGCGAGAACGGGACTCAAAAACCAGGCACGACGTGCACGATTCATCGTGATTTCCTCATCTTGCGCGGACCGAACGAGGCGACCCAGCCGGAAAGGAGCCGGACGTTACCACGCGGGTTAGCGTACGGACAACGACGAGCGCGAAAGGTTTCAAACAGTTTCGAGCTGCACAATTCCAGGGCTCTACGGATCTGCAGGTTTCGGTCCGGCGCAGGTCGAGGGTCCAAGCTTCTGGGCCATCTTTGAGAAGCCCTCGGGCGCGCTCTCGCGTGTGGCGATCTTCTGAGCATCCAGCGCCGCCTCGCCGCCGAGGGCGTGCAGCGCCCGCAGGGCCTCGAGCGCGAGCAGCACCTCGTCCTCGCTGGCTTCCGCTCGAATCCCGCGGCGCAACGCAAAGGTGAGCGGCTCGCGCGCGTCGTCGATGCAGAGGCGCGCCGCAAAGCGCATCGCCGCCGCCTGCACCTCAGGCCACTCGCCGCTCGCCACGAGGCGCTCGCGCACGCTCGGCCACGCGTCACGTCCGTTCGTTCGAGCCAGGGCATCGATGGCGGCGCTTCGCACGCGGCGCGACGTGTCCTCGAGGGCCTTCTGGAGGGTGTCCTTTTCATCCGGGCGCGTGGCGAGCGCCTCGATCGCAGCAAGCCGTACGAGCGGCCAGGGATCCTGCAAGGCTCCTTGCGCCACCTTGCCGTGGTGCTCGGTCGACACGAGGCGGGCGAGTGCGGCGGCCCGCACACGTGGGTAAGCGTCTCCGGTCAGCCGCAAGGCGATCGCGGTGGCTTGCTTGGGCGCGCGTTCCGAGAGCGCCTCGAACGCGGCCACGCGCATCATCCACTCCGTGGAGCTCGTCGCCGCCCGCTCGAGCCAGGCATCCGCCCGCTCGGTCGGTCCAGACTTGGCGAGGGCCAGGGCCAAGCGGTAGCGGTCTTCGAAGCCGGTCGCGTCTTCGAGCGCAGCTTCCGCGACGCTCGCGGCGCGATCGGCGTGCTGGCCCGTGTGCGACAGCGCGAGCGCCAGGGCCACACGGGCCGAGACGGGAGGTGCAGGCTCGAGCCACGTCGTGAAGGCCAGATCGAAGGCGGCGCTGTCACGACGGGCTGCGGCGACCAAGGCTCGTCTGAGCGCGGGCCGAGACGGTCCACCCTCGGTGCCGAGGGCTTGCAGCAATGGCGCGGCCCCGCCGTCTTCCTGCGCAAGCCAGCTCGCCGAGAGATCGCCCACCGGCGCTGGGTCGCGTGCGAGCTCTTCGAGCGCCGCGCGGCCGAGCGCTCCGGTGTTGCGGAAGGCCGCGAGCGCCATCTCTGCCAGCTCACCGTCGTCGCGCGCGGCCTGCATCATCAACGCGCGCGCCTCGTCGAGGTCGAGGCTGCGGGACAGCACGCGGAGCGCACGTCGTTTGCCGCGGGCGTCGAGCTCGCCGTAGCGGGACACGACCCGTCGCGCTGCCGGATGACCCAGCTCCGAAAGCAAGGAGGCCGCGCGATCGGCTCTCGCGTCGTCTTGCACGAGGAGCGCCACCAGGCGATCGAGCCCCTGATCGCCATCGATGGCCGTATGCGCGTCGACTTCGGCGATGGCCACGCTCGTCCGGCCCTTGGCCTCGATCTCGAGCGATAGACAGAGCGTGTCGAGGGGCTCATCGAAGGTGACGCGCTGCGCGCTGTGTTGCGCTGGATCGAGCTCGACGCGCATGCTGCCCGTATCCGTCGTCAGCCAGACCGCCGAAGGCAACGGCAGTGCGCCCTCTCCCGACTGGGGGACGAGCAGCAGCGACACGATCGGAAAGCCGCTGGCGGCCCAACGAAAGGTTGCGAACGCTCCGTC
>CAYNOM010000022.1:14564-22330 GCA_964398415.1 uncultured Polyangiales bacterium
GCTGCGCGTCGGCTGGCTGACGATTTCGGCGCCGAGCGGAGCCGTCTTGCCCTTGAGGTGAGCGCGAGGAGCGCCCTTCTCCAGACGCAGCGTACGTGGCGAAACACGCTGGGCCCCCAAGAGCGCGACCCGATCACCGCATGACGGCACCGCCTCGTGGCGCGTGCCGACGACCACGTCCGGCTGACCATTGCCGTCCCTGTCCGAGGTGTCGATGACGAGCTGGGTGCGCTCACCGGGATCGCCGTGGGCATCGGCGCGACCCTGCACGAGCAGCGTGTCTCCCCGCGCGCCGCCGAACAGGGAAAGGTGGGCCATCTCGTCACCCTCGAGGCGCACGAGAAGCACGCTCGCGGCCGCCGCCACGCTGATCGGCTGCAGCGTCACACTTGCGACGCGTTCGACCGCGAGCACATGTCGGCGCGCGCCGATGGTGAGGATCACACCTTCGCGAGCTGACTCGGCCGTCACTCGCATGGGGCGTGGGGGACTGCCCAGTGCGAGCTCCGCGGTCGCGGGCAGGGGCTCGGCACGGGCGTGAAGGGGAGCACCGAAGGCCCAGAGCACTGCCCATGCCATCGAGAGAAACGTGCGCTGTATCGCCATCGCGCGACCATAACGCACTCGCTCCTCAGGAATAAGCGACGTGAGGGCCGGGTTGGCCTAACAAGCCACAGCTTTTGTGCGCGGCTTGCCGGAAGCGACAGGGGGGGAAAAGCAGCCGTGACGCGCGCCAAAACCAGCTCATCTCGTGCAAGTAACGTGATTGCGAGGCGGCGCGACACACAACCAGAGAGCGATGAGCGCGCCCGGGGCGGCGTTCGCAAGGGTGGGAGAGGTCACAGGGAGGACGCCGTGAGAGCAGCGGGGGCCAAGTCTGGGGGAGCATTGCGCAGGGCGTCGCGGCCGAGCGCTAGGGCTTCCTCCACAAAATCAACGCGGGCGCGTGACAACGCGCGTTCCAAGCCATCTGCCTCTGCTGAGGCGCCCAAAGTCTCGAAGCGTGCGTTTGCTGCCAGGTCACGGGTCACTTCCGCGCGTGCTGATGCACAACCTGCGAAGGGCGCGGCCACCCGCCGACATCCAAATGCTGAGACTTCGGATGCACTCGCAATGAGCGTGCCGAAGTCCGCTAAACCCCGAATTTCGAATGATACACGCCCTGTCCGCGCCGTCCGTGCGCGAGTCAAGGGAATCGCTGACCCATCCGTGGACGTAGATCCCACAGAGCAGGGTGAGCTGCGCGATGAGAGGTCGGCCCCATCGAGGGCCCGAGGAGTGGAAGCCATGGTGAGCAGCGCAGGGATGGCGTTGGAACGTCAAGAGTTGGAAGAGGAAGAGGCCGTGGAAGCGCCCGAGTCGGACGCCCCCGACGACGCCTCGCTCGCCGCTCTCGAGTCCGAGCGCGCTGACGCCGAGTCGGCACGCAAGCAAAAGGTGTCCGGCGACACCATGCTGTCACGGTACTTCCGCGACATGGCGACCCACCGCGTCCTGCGCCCCGACGAAGAGGTCGAGGCGGCCAAGCAGGTCGAGGACCTCGAGCGCAAGTACTGGGTGGCTCTGTTTTCGTACGCACCCGCGTTCGAAACGGTGGCACGCGTGGTCGAGGGGTTCGTCACGGAGAACCTTCCGGCCGAGCTCGGCGAGTTGCGCAATCTCGTGCCCTCGATGACGGCACAGCGCGTGACGAAGAAAGCCCAGGAGGGCTGGGACGGCCTGGCATGGGACCTCGCGTGCAAGCTGCGTGAGCTCGACGCGGACCGCCTGTTCGTCGAGGGCTCCATCGAAGCGGTCGAGCGGCTCGCGGGACGCCACGCCGTGCAGCGCGATCTGATCGGCGAAGAGGTCCAGCTGACGCCCGCCTTCAAGCGGTATCTCGCGCGCGTTCAGAAGGCTCGCGTCGACCAGAAGCGCTCGAAGAACCGCTTCGTCGCGGCCAACCTGAGGCTCGTGGTTTCGATCGCGCGTCGCTACAACCGCGGCCGCATGCCGCTCATCGACCTGATTCAAGAGGGCAACCTGGGGCTGATGAAAGCCGTCGAGCGCTTCGACCACTCCCGTGGCTATCGCTTCAGCACCTATGCTTCGTGGTGGATTCGCCACGCCATCAGTCGCGCGCTCGCGGACAAGGGCCGCGCGGTGCGCATCCCGGTGCACATGCTCGACACCTTCAACCGCGTGCAGAAGGCGACGCAGGCCATCAGCTCGCGCACCGGCAAGGACCCAACTTCCGAGGAGCTCGCGCAGGAGACCGGCATCGCCGAGGACAAGCTCGAGAAGATGCAGGGCTACTGGGCGGACACCCCGTTCTCCCTCGATCGTCCAGTCAACGACGAGGATGGCCGCAAGTTCGTCGACTTCCTCGAGAACGAGAACATCCAGTCGCCGCACGAGACGCTCGTGCAGCAGGCCTGGAGCGACGAGCTGCAGCGCTTGCTCGGCACGCTGACACCCATGGAGGCGCGCATCCTGCGCTGGCGCTTCGGGCTCGATGACGAAGAAGAGCTCACGCTCAAGGAGATCGGCGACAAGTACAACCTATCCCGTGAGCGCATTCGCCAGCTCCAAGAGCAGGCGCTCGGTAAGATTCGTAAGCAGATGCGCGACTGAGCCACGAAACGCGCCAAGAGGGAGAAGCTCGGGCCCCAAGCGGGGCTCGGGCTCTTTACTTTCCGTACTGGTACTCGACGATGGCGCGGACCATGTCGTCGGCCAGCGCTCGCGCTTTCCACTGCTTGCCGCTCACCCCGTTCGCCAAGAAGCTGAACACCACGGCCTGCTCGGGCTTTGGCCCGAGGACGAACCCTCCGAGCGAGACCACCGCGTCGAGTGTGCCGGTCTTAGCGCGCACGATGCGAGGCCGTCGCAGATCCGAGAGGCGCTTGTGCAGGGTGCCATCCTCGCCGCCCACCGCGAGGTGCGTGATGAACTCCGAGCGTAGCGCGGGGTTTCCGTACACGTAGACGAGGAGCTTGACGAAGTGATCGGGTGCGATCGCGTTGCCCTGAAACAACCCCGAGCCGTTCACCATCTTGACGGCACCCTTTTCGACACCGGCAGCCTCCAGCAGCGCCTGGGCGCGCGCCACCCCCGCTTCCGAGCTTCCTGGGCGACGGGATGCGTGGGCTCCCACCACCTTCAGCAACATCTCCGCGTAGAAGTTGTCGCTGTTTTTGCCCACGGGCAGAAGCACCGCGAGGACGGGGTCGCTTTCGTGGACCGCGAGCGTCGGAAGCCCCGAAGGGGGCGCGCCCACGCGAACCCGCATCGACCCCGAGATCCGCTGCGTGCGCAGGGCCGCCTTGAGGCAGTGTCCGGCGTAGGGCAGGGGCGACTCGATGCGTCGCTCATAGCTCACCCCGCGCACGCCGAGTGGCACGCTCCCGCTGAGCTTGAGGCCGAGCTGATCGCCCTCCTGCTTCTGATCCGCGTAGACTTTGGCGACGCCCGAGCCCGATGTGCTGGCGCTGCTCTCGATCGCGAAATGATCGGGACAGCGCAGGATCACGTTGGCGGGCGCATCGACCGCGGGGCCAGGCGCGAGGCGCAGGGCATAGGCATTGCGATCGACCGACACGGCCGATACCGCTGCCCGGAACGACGCGACCTCGCGCGGCTGCTGATCGAAGGCTGGCGGTAAGATCTGATCGTCGAAGTAGCTCCCATCGACGGCGATGTGATCGACCCTGCGCACCCCGAGGTCTGCCAGTTTGGATGCCAGCGACACGAGATGTTCGAAGCCCAGGGATGGGTCGCCTTCACCGCGCAGAACCAGGGTCTCGACGCGTCCGTCATCGCCGATCGAGCCCGCGAGCAGCGTGCGCATGCGGTAGTTGGCACCGAGCTCGGTGAGCGCCGTCGCCGCTGTCACGAGCTTCATGTTGGAAGCGGGATTGCGTGGTGTTTGGGCGCTCAGCGTATACAGTCGCTGGCCTGTCGTGGCATCGGCGACCGAAATCCCAAGTCCATCTCCCAAGCCTGCGGCGTTGACGAGGTCGGTCAGGCGTGCAGCGAGCAGAGCCTTGTCGCCGCCTTGCGCCGCGGCGGCAGAAGACCATCCCAGGACGATGAGCAGGATCAAAACACAGTGCGTCAGCGGAGCCATGGCTTGAGCCGTCCTACCACACTGCGGCTTCAGATGCCCCCTTGGGGCCGGGCCTTCGGGGCCGCGTGGTGGGCCCTCGTCGTGCTCGTGGCTTGCGGTCGCGCACCGGCCCGTGACGACGACGCGTGGGTGGTGGTGCTGCCGCGCGATCCCGAGCAGCTCGACCCCCGCTACGTGGGCGATGCCTACGGCCTCAAGCTCTCGCGCCTGCTGCACGCGTCGCTCGTCACGATCGACCCCGTGACTCTCGACGTGGTGCCTCAGCTCGCTGAGAGCGTGAGCTTCGTCGACGCAACCCACGTCGCGGTCGAGCTTCGCGCGGGGCTCGCCTTCAGTGACGGATCCACGCTCGATGCCGAGGACGTGGTCGCGACCTTCAGGGCCCTCGTCGATCCGCGCGTCAAGAGCCGTTACGCGAGCACCTATGCCCGCATCGCGCACGTCGAGGCTGATGGCCCACGGCGCGTGCGGTTCGTTCTCCACGAGCCCCACGCCACGTTTCTCACCGACCTCGAGATGCCGGTGCTGCGCGCCGAAGATGCCTTCGAGCCAGCAAAGGCCACAAAGCCGCTCGTGGGCGCCGGCCCCTACCGCTTGCTCGAGCGTGTGCCCGGTGAGCTTCTTCTCGGCGCAAATCCACGCTTCTTCGGCCACAAGCCCACGCGCACCAAGCTGCGCTTCGTCGTCATCCGCGACGACAACACGCGTGCGCTGCGTCTGCTCGGCGGTGCGGGCGACCTCGCCCTCAACGCCGTGCCGCCCTTGCTCGTTCCGCTGTTCGAGGCGCGCTCCGACTTCGCGATCGCCCGCGCGCGCGGCGTAGGGACGACCTACATCGGCGCGAACCTTCAGCACCCGATCCTGCGTGATGTACGGGTGCGTAGGGCCTTGGCCCACGCCATCGATCGGGAGGCTGTCGTCCGCTACAAGTTGGGCGGTCGGGCAGCCCTCGCGACGAGCTGGATCGTTCCGGGGCATTGGGCTCACGATCCTGGGACCACCAACTACCGCTACGACCCGGCGCGGTCGCGTACATTGCTCGAGGCCGCGGGCTTTCACCCCGACGCCGATGGCGTGCGTTTCAGACTCTCGATCCGCACGGGAAGTGACCGCTTCGTGGTGTCGTTGGTGCGCGCCATGGTGGCCATGTTCCGGGAGGTGGGGATCGAGGTCGACGTGCGTCCGAGCGAAACGGCCACGCTGCTCGCGGATCTCGGCAAGGGGCGCTTCGAGCTCACGTTTCTGCAGGTACCGGAGGTGTTCGAGCCCCATGTGCTGAGCTGGTTCTTCGGCAGCGATCGCATTCCCGAGCTTCCGGTTCGCGAGGGCGGAAATCGCTGGCGCTTCGTCCACCCGGAGCTCGATCGCGTTCTCGAGCGCGGGCGTGCGCAGAACGAGCGTGGGGCGCGGGTCCTCGCCTATCGCGCGGCGCAGCACATCCTCGCTCGCGAGCTCCCCGTGATTCCGCTCTGGCACGAGGATGTGGTGGCGATTCATTCGCGCCGCCTCGAGGGCTACGTCGTGCCGCGCGATGGTCGCTTCGGCACGCTCGCCCGCTGACCGCTACACTCGCAGGCGATGATCCTACGCGATCCCATTCACGGCCTGGTGGCGTTCGAGGACGACGAGGAGCACGTCATCCAGACGCTCCTTGCCACGAACGAGGTGCAGCGCCTGCGGCGGGTGCGCCAGCTTGGCTTGGCATCGCTCGTGTTTCCGGGCGCCGAACATTCGCGCTTCGCCCACGCCATCGGCACGGCCTGGGTGATGTCGCGGCTGCTCGAGCGGATAGGTCACGTCGAGCATGTGCTGCCCTCTGAGCAAAGGCTCGATGTCGCGTCGCGTCGCGATGCGTTGGCGGCCGCCTTGCTTCACGACCTCGGACACGGGCCCTTCTCGCATTTGTACGAGCAGGTGCTGCACGATGCGCAGACCCACGAGCAATGGACCTCGGACCTGTTGCTCGATCCAGACACGGAGGTGCACGCGGCGCTCGAGTCGTTGGGCTCGGGCACAGCCGCGCGTGTGGCGCAGCTCGTGCGCGGACAGCATCGCTTGAGTCACCTCGGCCACGCCGTGAGCGGCACGCTCGATGTCGATCGCTGCGACTACCTGCTGCGCGACAGTCACATGACGGGCGTTCGCTATGGCATCTACGATCTCGACTGGCTGCTGCGCGCGCTCACCTTGGGCGAGATCGTCGACGCGGATGGGGTGCGGCGCACGGTGCTCGCCGTGGAGGGGCGCAAGGGCCTACCGCCCATCGAGGGCTTCTTCCTCGCGCGCAATTTCATGTATCAGCAGGTCTATCATCACAAGGCCGTGCGCGCGGCGGAGGCGCTGGTGCGGGCCGTGCTGGCGCGTCTTTCCGAGCTCGTACGCGACGGGGGCGCGCCTATGCCCTTGCCCGTGGCCCTCGCGCGAGCAGCCCATGGACAAAGCGCGAGCGTCGGCGAGTACCTGGCGCTCGACGACGCGGCGCTCACCTCGTGCATCGCCGCGCTCGAGCACGCGAGCTGCCCGATTCTGTCCGACCTCGCCGCGCGCTTCATGCGTCGCCGCCTGCCGAAGACCTTGCCCCTGCCCGAGGCTCCGGGGAGCGAAGCCATCTGGCAGCGCTGCCACCAGGCGGCCTCGGAGATCGCAGCGCGACGCGGCCTGAGGCCCGACCTCCACGTGTTTCTCGACACGCCATCGGACACTCCCTACGCGGAGCCGGAGAGCTCCCTTTCACCGGGCATTTGGGTCGCTCTGCGACACCATCCGATGGCGCGGCTGGGGGACGTGTCGTTCTTGCTGCGTGAGCTGCGGAACAAGCGCACCATTCGCCCCAGGCTGCTGTTTCCCCCAGAGCTGCGCGACGAGGTGGGCGCGGCCGTGCAGGCACTTCTTCCATAATCGCACCTGCCTGAAGCCGTGTTACGCTCACCGCAAGGGATTGGGCACCCTTCTCGGCTCAGAGCTCGGCCTTCGGGCCAAGTGTGTGCCCTACGATTCAAGCATTCTGGCAAGGTGAGATGGCCAAGCTTCTAGTTGTCGACGACCAGCGCAACATGCGCACCACCCTCGCGATGATGCTGCGCGGTGCTGGCCACGACGTGGACGAGGCGGAAAACGGCGAGGCCGCCGTCGATCGCATCGCCGCGGAGGTCTACGATCTCGTGTTGACGGACCTCAAAATGGGAGGCACCGACGGCCTCGATGTGCTGCGGGCGGCCAAGGAGATCTCGCAGCTCACCGAGGTCATCGTGATGACGGCCTACGGCACCATCGAGAGCGCCGTCGAGGCCATGCGCACGGGCGCCTACGACTACATCCAAAAGCCCTTCACGGAGCAGGAGCTGCTGCTCAAGGTGCAGAAGGCGGTCGAGCAGCGTCGGCTCGCGGGCGAGATGAGCGTGATGGCGGCCGAGTTCCGCGAGCGCTACAAGTTCGACAACATCATCGGGCGCTCTTTGGCCATCCGAGACGTGCTCGGTCGCATCGTGCGTATCGCCCCCACCGACGCGACGGTGCTCATCACGGGTGAGAGCGGCACGGGCAAAGAGCTCGTGGCGCGCGCGGTCCACGCCAACTCGAAGCGCGCCAATCGCCCGTTTGTCTCGGTCAACTGCGCGGCCATCAGCGAGACATTGCTGGAGAGCGAGCTCTTCGGTCA
>CAYNOM010000023.1:0-22090 GCA_964398415.1 uncultured Polyangiales bacterium
AAACACGATCGCGCTGAGCCGCGCCGCCCATCTGTCGGCGTCCATGGGTCGGCCCGATCTCGGCTACGCCTACGCCCTCGAAGCCGCAGCGCACTGCCAAGACCCCCTCGATCGCGCTCAGCTACTCGTGCGGGCCTCCGACTACGGGCTGCGCGGAGCGAAAGGCCCGAGCGCGCTCAGGGCGCTGCGCAAGGCGCGCACGGCGACGCCGGAAGACCCGATCGTGGGTGAGCGCTACGCGCGACTGCTCGCCACACGCGGCGACACCGGTTTTGCGGCCAAAGCTGCGCGTGCAGCCGCCGAGCAGTACCGCCGGGTGCGGCCCGAAGCCGGGCGCGCGCTGCTCGCCTGGGCCTTCGAGCTCGCGAGCAACAACGCGGAGTTGGCCGTCGACTTCGCCTCGAGCTTGATGGCCGATGGCTTCGGCGAAGCCTCGGTGGCCGTGCTTGCCCGCGCGGCGCGCAGCTCGGGCGACCTCGACACGCGTCGCCGCCTGCTGAGCAACGCCGCCACGAGAGCCGAGCTCATCGCGCGGCCCGATCTCAGCGCCGAGCTCTTGCTCGAGGCCGTCGACCGCGACGGCTACGACATCGCCCAGGCACTTCCGCCGCTGCTTTCGAGCATCGAGGCGCAAGGCCACACCGTCGAGCTCTCGGTGATCGCCAAAGACCTCGCCGCGCGCACCCAGGGCCAGGCGCGGGCCGCGTGTCTGCTCAAAGCGGGGCAGGCGCGCCTCGAGCTGCCAGGCGATCCGCTCGACGCCCTCGAGCTGTTCACCGAAGCCCTGCTCGCGGAGCCGCGCGCAGAGAGGACGCTCGAACTCATCGCGCAGTTCGCCAACGAGAGTCGGGATGCGCGACGCCTGACCGACGCCTACGAGCGTGCGCTGCGCACGGACGGCCTCGATCGACACACGGTGCTCGCGCTCGCGCGACGCCTGATCACGCTGGTGGCGGGCCCCATCGACGCCCCGTTCATCGAGCGTTGGGCGTGGGAGCTGTCGGTGCGCTTCGGCGGCCCTTCGCCTACGTACGACATGCAGCAAGCCTTCGAGATTCGCCTCGCGCAGGCCGAGGCGGACATTCGGCGGGCCGAGCTCGACCTGCGCCATGCACGGCCCGATGAACGCGCCCACAAGGCCCTCGTCGCTGCCGATCTGATGCGCGACGATCCCGCGCGAAGGCCGCTCGCGCGCAAGATCTACGAGAAGCTGCTCGAACAAGATCCGCGCGACGAAGCCGTACGGGCGCGCCTCGTGCTCCTGCTCCGGCTCGAAGGCGACAAGCGCGCACTGTGCGCCCTCGAAGCGCAGCGCGTCCACCTGGCAGAGACCACGCTCGAGAGGATCTCGGCAGAGCTCGCGTGGATCCGCGCCGAGCACGACCTCGGAAACCTGGAAGGCGCGACGCAGGCAGCCCTCTCGCTGCTCGCACACACCCCGAAGAACCGCGAGGCTCTCACCTGGCTCGAGCGCCTCGCCGAGGCCTCCGAAAACAGCTCGCTCCTGCGCGACGCTCAGGCGCGGCGTGCCGAGGCGGCGCTCGATCCGCGCGATCGGGCGCGCTGTCTGGCGGCGCTCGCACGCAGCTGCCTCGACGCGGGCGACACCCAGGAGGCCATCGCGCGTGCCGAAGCCGCGCTCGCGGCCGACCCCCGCTGCGCCGACGCGGCGCTGCTCTTGCTCGACAAAGCCCCAGACCTCGAACGCGGCCGTGCGGTTGGCAACCTGCGCGCTGCGAGAGCCGTGCTCGGCGACAGCGCTCAGCTTCTCTCGGCCCTGTCGCGCGCGTGCTTCGGCACTCGGGATGCGGTCGGACAGCTCGAAGCGCTCGAGGCGTACGCGAGGCTGTGTCCCCTCGACCCGGTGCCTGCCCTCGGACTCGTGGCCATCCGCAGCACGGGCAAAGATCCGCGGGCGCTGCGCGACGCGCTCGAGCGGGCCCTAACCGCCGAATGCTTCACGGACGCCACGCCCGAGACCGCGCTCAGCGCGCTCGAGCGACTGTTTCAGCTCGGCCGCGTAGACGACGCGGTAGAGCTCGTGGTGAAGAGCAGCGATCGTCTGGGCGAGCGGGTCGATCTGCTCGTCGATTGGGCGGTGCCCTTGCTCGAACAGGTCGAAAACCCGCGTCTTGCGCTGAGCCTGCTCGAGCGCGTCACCGCGCGCGCCGTGGGTGAAGAAAAGCAGCAGCGACTTCGCACTCTCTCGCGCTTTCATCGTGAGCGTGGTGAACGCGCCGCCGAAGCGCGCGTGTACCTGCGCCTGCTCGCCCTCGAGCCCGCGGATGCCGAGGCCCTCGAACGGCTCTCGATGATCTACGCGAGCGGTGGAGAGATCGAACGCTTGATGTCGGTGCTGACGTTGCGCCTCGACATCGCGCGCTCCGACGTGGAGCACCGCGAGCGCATGATCGAGCTCGCGCTCGGCTCGCTCAGCCTCAGCGACGACCCGAGCACGGCACAGGAGCTCCTGCGCAGCGCGTTGAGCAGCGAGACGACAGACGAAGGCATCTCCGATCCGCCCCCCGAGCTCCTGCAGCGCGGCATCGGCATTCTGCTCGGCAGCGACCAACCGCACCTCGGCTTCGACCTGTTGCTCGAGCTCTCGGATAGCGCCTCCCCCACCCGCTCGGCGCAGATGATCGAGGAGGCCATCTATATCGCCGAGACCCACCTGCACGACCACGACCTCGCGTTGCGCGCGGCCACGGTGGGACTCGAATCCCATCCCCTTCACATTGCGTTCTTGCTGCACTTCGAGCGGCTCGCGCTCGAGGTGGGCGACGTGGCGACGGGGCGCGAGGTGTATCACCACCTGGCCGAGGCCGCGATGGGCATCCACGGTCGGCGCGCGGTGCTCTATCGGGGTGCACGCTGGCTGGAGCGCGCTGGCGCGATTCAAGACGCGCTCAGCATGACCGAGGAGGCCTTTCGCCTCGCTCCCACCGAGGGTGCCGTGTTCGGCTGTCTCGAACGATTGGGGCGCACGCTCGGACAACACTCCGTGATCGTCGAAGCCTTGCTCGCGCTCGCCGCCGACGACTCGCGTCCGCGCGACCGCGCCGGGCTTTTTCTGCGTGCCGGCACGCTTTGCGAGGACGATCTGCATGACCTCGAACGTGCGTGCGCGCTGTACCTGCGCAGCTACCAGGAGCGACAGGACGCGGACGTCATGCGACGGGCGCTCTCCGCGATCACGAGTCTCGGCCAGCGTGACGAGCACGCGGCCACGCGAGCCCGTGACGCCGTGCGCGAAGCCCTCGATGCTGCGGCGCAACAGGCCTGGGCGGCGGAGCCGCGCGCAAAGGCCCTGCTCCACAAATCCGTGCTCGAACAGCAAGCCGGCACGAGCCGCGAGCAGATCGACGCCCTCTTGCGCGATGCACGTCACTGCATCGACGCCGACGAGATGTTGGACGACGCGGCCAGGGCGCGGCTACTCGCAAGCATCGAGGAGGCCTTTCCTACGCCTGCCGCGACAAAGGCCAACGGCTCGCACGCCGCAGAAGCCCAGCCATCCGTCGCGCAACCCGCGCCTGCCGCGCCCGCCATGGAAGGTCCGCACGCAGCCGAGCTCATGAGCGTTGCGGAGGGTCATGCCGCGCCTGCGCGTCGGGCGCGCACGATCACCGACCCCGGCATCGCACCCGTGGCGCAAGTCTCGCAGTCCACGCTCGACATGCGCACGACACAACGCGATTTTCCGGGCATTCCGCGCAACGTGCTGGCCGACGCACGCGCCCGCATCGAGCAGGGCGCGGCACGCGTCCAGCAACAGGCGAGCGAGACACGATCGCTCGAGCCCGCCCCGGCGCCTACCGTCGACGAGCGCTCGGACGGCGAGGCCGCCACGCTGGCCAGGTTGCTCGACGAGGGAGGGAGCGATCCCGCTTGGGCCGCGAGCGTGATGGACTCCCTGCTCTCCCGCGTCAGGGCGGGCAAGGCCTCGTACGCGGTTCTGAAAGCACTGAAAACCGTCGCCATCCGCTGCGAGCGCCACTCGGTCGCCCAAGTGAGCACGGAAGCCCTCGCGCACATCGAGGCCGAGCAACCGGCTCACGCGGGCCACGCCCTCGACCCCGACGACGAGTCCGTCAAGGTGGCGTTGCTCGATGCGCGGGACGACGGTGCCCTCTCTCCCGTCTTCACGATCCTAGCCCACGTCCATCAGGGCGCAGGGCCGCTGTTTCGGCGTCCCCTCTCGGCCTTCAACGTGAGCGCAAACGACTTCGTACCGCCTCTTCAGAACGATGCGTGGGGCAATACGCTGCGCACGTTGAGCGCGCTGCTCGGCGTGGAGCACGAAGCCTACCTGCGCCACGGCGAGGGCGACCTGCTCTCGCTCGCTGCGACGCAGCCGGCGGCGATCCTGTTCGGGGATCGCACCACGAAGGACGAGCTCGCGCTGCGCTTTCGTGTCGCGCGCATGTTCGAGCTCGCGCGCCCCGGCAGCCTCTTGCTCGCGACGTTGCCCGGCGAGCGCGCGTCGAGCGTGCTGTCCGCGATCATCGCGGCCTTCGGTCCCACCGATCCCAACAGCCCGCCGGTCGCACGCGAAGCGGCGTCGCTTGCGGCGGAGCTGTGGCGCACCATGCCGAGCGCGACCCAGCGCCAGGTCTCGAACCTGTTCCGCGGTCTGTCTGTGCTCCCGAGCTACGAGCAACTCTTCCGTGCGCTACAGCTGCGCGCGGCGCGTGTGGGCCTCGTGGCCTGCGGCGCGCTCGACGTCGTGATCTCCAACCTGCACTGCGACTCGGCGGGAGAGCCCATCGCTCGCAGCGAGCAGGGCTTCGACGCGGCGCTCATGCAGGGACCGGTGCTCGGGCCGCTTTTGAGCTTTGCCTTTTCCGATCACTATCTGCACATGCGCGAAGCCACGGGCGGCTGATCACCCGCGCGCCGCCTCTACCCACGCTCAGAGCCCGAGATCGCAGCTTCGGTCGGTGGTGTTGTCCTCCGAGGGGCACAGGCACGCCTCGGCAAAGCCATCGACGCCTGCAAGGCTCAGACAGATGCCGTCCTCGTACAAGAGGCACTGACCGTCACCCGCCACGGGGCTGCGGTAGAGCAGGCGAATCGGCCACAGAAAGTTTGACGTCTCCACGTCGACCTGACCGTCCGTCCTGCCCCGGATCTTGATCGCCGCGACGATCTGCCCGTTGGGCTTATCGCTCGCCTCCTGCGCACGCAGCTCATCCACGTAGGCCGGCGGGATGAGCTCGACCTGCATGAAGCCGGTGCCCTCGGGCTCGACGTAGCCCGTGCCCACGAGCGTGTACGGATTGGGCAGCCTGCCAAGCGGAACCTTACTGCCGTTGGGCAGTCGCAGCTCGACCTCGGCCTCGCGGAGTTGGATGCCGTTCGGCTCCGGACGCGGCGGTGACGCGCTCTGGCGCGGCTGGAGCCCGCTCGTCACCTTGAAC
This sequence comes from uncultured Polyangiales bacterium, assembly GCA_964398415.1. Taxonomy (GTDB): domain Bacteria; phylum Myxococcota_A; class Polyangia; order Polyangiales; family DASUME01; genus DASUME01. The sequence continues at coordinate 5,424 of CAYNOM010000023.1, forward strand.
GCGGCCAGGTAGTTCGTGGCGGAACGCACGTTGAGTCGACCATCGAACACGCACGCCGAGCTCTCGCTCCAGACGCAGCCGCCCTCCTCGACCTCGGGCGCAAGATTGCACTCGATGTGCAGGGACGTGCCGTCGTCCGTACACCCGCTTCCCGCGATCGCACCCAGAAGCGCAGCTGCCTTGAGACCGACTCCGATCGACCTGCGACGAAACATGCCATCCCCTCCCAGCGAGCCCTACGCATGCGCGCACGAGCCCTCACCCAAACTCTATCGGGGTTGGAGCGCGCTGGCCAAATTTGCCGACCTCGTGGGGTTGGATCACGCCTAGGCGAGCAGGTGTCCGACGGCGTCCGCGACCGACAGGGGCACGATCTGCGTTTGCCCGGGCGCGCCAGGCGCGATGAATCGCACCTTGCCGGCACGACGCTTCTTGTCGCTGCCGATGTAGGCGAGCGTGGCCGCGTTGAGGTGCGGCTCGACCGCAGTGGGCAAGCCCAAGGCCCGGAGCAGCGCCGTCATGCGCTCGGCTTGCTCTCTCGTGGCCGTTCCGAGGCGCACCGCGAGCTTGAACGCCGCAACCATGCCCAGGGCCACCGCCTCTCCATGTCGCAACGCGCTGAAGCCCCCCTGCGCCTCGATGGCATGGCCCACCGTGTGTCCGAGGTTGAGCAGCGCGCGCGAGCCCGTCTCGAGCTCGTCCTCGGTGACGATTTTGGCCTTGAGCTGCACCGACATGCGCACCGCATCTGAGGTCGCCTCGAGATCTCCGTCGACGAGCGCCTGGGCCGCGCGCTCGAGCATGGAGACCTCGGCCTCGCCCGCGAGCCACGCAGACTTGACGACCTCGGCAAGCCCGGCGCGGCGCTCCGCGAGTGGGAGCGTGGCGAGGGTTTCGACGTCGCAGAGCACGAACTTCGGCTGGTGAAACGTCCCAACCAGGTTCTTGCCTTGCCTGCGGTCGATGCCCGTCTTACCGCCGACGGCGCTGTCCACCATCGACAGCAGCGTCGTCGGCAGCTGTCCGAGGCCGACACCGCGCAGCAGCGTCGAGGCGGCAAACGCAGCCATGTCGCCGACCACACCGCCACCGACGGCGAGCACGAAGCCATCCCGATCCACCCCGGCGTCGAGCGCTGCATCCCAGATGCGCTCCACGCTGCCGATGTGCTTGTGGGCCTCGCCCGCCTCGAGACACACGGGCACGCACGTGAGCGAAGCCGCCTCGAGGCTCTCGCGCGCACGCCGCGCCCAGCTGTCGTCGACGCCCGTGTCGGTCACGACCACCACGACGCCGCCCGGTGCATGGGTGCGGAGACGCGACACCAGCTCGTGTCTCACGCCCGGAAAGACCTCGACGCGGTAGGTGCGCTCGCCGAGCGGCACGACGAGGGGCGCCTCCGTCACGACCCGATCGATCGCCTGCGCGAGCTCCTCGACGCTGCGCTCGTCGGTCGCGATCTGCGCGTGACACTCGGCATAGGCTGCGCGCCGAAGCGCCACGATTTGCTCGATCGCCTTGGCCGGGTTCGCCACGTCGAGCAGGGGCCGGCCCTTACCGGATCGCACGCGCCGCAGCAGAGTCTCTGTGGTCCCCGTCAGCGTGATCAGGGTGCCTGCCGACAGAAGCGCGCGGCGCGACTCGGTGTCGACCACGGTGCCGCCGCCCAGCGATAGGATGCGCACGTCAGGAAGCGCCAACTGCTCTTTGAGGAGCTCGCGCTCGATGGCGCGAAAGCCCGCCTCGCCACGCGTGCGAAACAGCTCTGTGATGGCGAGCCCGGTGCGTTGCTCGACCAGCGCGTCGAGGTCGTAGGCGGGCGTCTGCCACAGCTCCGACAACGCCGCCGCCACGGCCGTCTTGCCGCTGCCCATGGGTCCCGAGAGAAACACGCGCTCCGACATGGCAGCGAATGTTACAGAAAAAGCCGAGCGAGGCACGGCCTCACTGAAAGCCCGACCTGTTCCGCCGAGAATTCGCGCGCTACTGCCTGTTGGACATGAGCGCCTGCTCGCGGTTGACGATGCGGGGCGTCAGGAAGATCAAAAGCTCGCTGCGCTGGTCGAGGGCGCGGCGGCGCTGAAACATGAGACCCAGGATCGGGATGTCCCCGAAGAAGGGCACCTGATCCACGTTGCGACCGCTGTTGCGCGTGTAGATGCCGCCGATGACGGCGGTGTGTCCGTCCTGCACGATCAGGTTCGTGGTGGCCTGACGCTTGAGAATCGTGGGCTGACCGTTGGCACCCGTGCGCAAGAAGTCAGGCTCGTCGCGCTTGACGTCCACCTTCATGCTGATGGCACCATCAGCCGTGACGTGGGGCTTGACCTTGAGCTCGAGCGTGGCGTTCTGGAATGCGGTCTGCACGCCCTGCGCGCTGACCTGCGAGTAAGGAATCTGGGTGCCCTGCGAGATGGTCGCCTCGAGGTTGTCGAGGGTCAAAACGCGTGGTGAGCTGATGATGCGGGCGAGACCCGACGACTCCGCCGCGCTGAGGCGCAGGTTGAGGTTGTAGTTGCCGTCGACGCTCCCGAAGGTGAAGCCGAGCGCACCACCGGAACCGACGCCGACCGGCGCAGGCAGATTGACCGCGAAGTTGGGCGTCGCCGCAGCACCCGCGAGCGGAGAGAGCCCCTGGACGGGCGTCTGACCATCGGTCGCACCGCCCGCGATGCCCACGTTGGATGGAAACACGAGGCCAGTCTGATTGCCGAAAGCCTGGTTGAAGGAGACGTCACCACCCCACTGGATGCCGACGTCGCGCAGGTAGTTGCTCGTGGCCTCGACGATGCGCGCTTCGACGAGCACCTGCGGCGTCTGCGTGTCGAGGGTGCGCACCAGCTCCTCGGCGTTCTCGAGGCTCTCCACGACGTCGCGCACGATGAGCACGTTGGTGCGCTCGTCGACCGACACGGTTCCGCGGGGCGAGAGCACCTCTTTGACGCGGGCCTGCATGTCGGAGCCCGTCGCGTAGCTCACCGGGACGAGGCGTGTCTCGAGCGGTGCGAGCTCGAGCTGTTGCTTCTGGCGCGCGATGGCAAGCTCGCGCTCCTTCTCGAGCACGGCCTGGGGCGCCACACGAATCAGATTGCCCCTGCGCTCGACTCCGAGGCCCTTGGCCTCGAGGATCACGTCGAGGGCCTGGTCCCAGGCGACATCGCGCATGCGAATCGTGACCGTGCCACCGACATCATCGCTCGTGACGACGTTGACGCCGCCCACCTCCGCGAGCAGACGCAGGATGTTGTGGATGTCGGCGTCCTTGAAGTCGAGGTCGATGTGGCGTCCCTTGTACTTGCCCGTGCCGCTCTTGGCCTGCATCGCCTGACCCGTGAGAAACGACGCCACCTGCTCGGAGTCGATCTCCGTGCTCGGCGCCGCATCACGCGTCAACGTCTTGACCCCTGAGCGTCCCGGCTCGCGCGCCGTGCTGGGCGCGAACAGCCACACGATGCGGCGCCCCTCTCGAATCGCAGTGGCCGAGGCATCGAGCGCGCGGTCGACCTCCACGAAGACTCGGCCCGCGCCCGCCTCGAGGCGCACGCCTCGAATGACGTCGAGCCCACTCACGTCGAGCTGCTTCGGCGCCTTGCGCGAGAGCGTTGCAGAGCGCACCTCGAGCCGCGCCGGGCCCTCGACGCTTGGATGCACCCGAAAGTCGGCAGGAGAGGAGAGCTCGACGATCAGGCGCTCACGCCCATCGCGTTTTTCGAGCCTGACGTGCCGCACCTCGGGAACGCCCGACGCAGGCTGTGCCTCCAGGTCAGGGGGTGCATCGGCATCGAGCTCCTCGAGGTGAACGACGATCTTACCGTCTGCCGTGGTCGCACGATAGGAGGCGGGCTCGGTGAGGGTCAGCTCGACGCGCACGCCGCGTGACGTGGTGCTCGCCACGGCGCCCGCGATCAGCGCGGTCTGCTCCGTGATCGACACGCCGCCGTCGGCGAGAGCCGCGCCGGCCACGTCGACGACGATGACGTTACCGCCCTCTCGCGCGCGAATCGCATAGGTAGGGACACCGAAATCGCCGGAAAGCACGACCTCTGCCTTGCCGCCTTGACCATGAATCCCGACCTCGGTCAGGACCGTTCGCGGCGCCTCGGCCAGCGCACTCGCCCCCCCGGCCAAGACGGCGAGCATGGTCAACAGTCGAAAGCCATGGCGCATGAGCAGGTCTCCTCTTCAACGCTCCGCGCCGATCTTCGAGCGCTCGAGCAGAACAAATCAAAAAAAACGTGCATGGACGGCACACGACAGGGTGCAAACGCAGCCTCGCGCACGCCGTGAAAGCAGGCGCACCCTGCCCTCTCTCGGCGCGACTCGCCGAGCCATGTCCCCCCCCCTCGTTGACTCACCCGCCGATCAGCCGGACTCGTCCTCTTCTTCGTGCAGCGGAATCACACGCGTGAGCGGCGGGCGATTGGGCCCGGTGGGATCCTCGCGCGCCAGAACGACCTCATTCTCGCGAATGCGATCGACGCGCCAGTTGATGGTGACGGCCAGGTTCTCGGCGCCACCGCTCTGCACGACCTCCGCCTTGCCGACGAAGTCCCCTCGGGTGGTCACGTGGCCCACCCCCTTTTCGTCCACCAGCATCGCGCGCGGCTGTTCGACACCCGAGATGATGGCGATGAGCTTCATGGCATCGACGGGCGTCTCGGGCATCAGCACCGCGCGCTGGGCGATGGCCGTCGCGCGAGTGGAGAACTGCGCGGCAAAGCTGCGAAAGGGATCTCGGTTTCCGTCGCTCTCGACGAAGTCGCTGTCTTTGAACGCAGCGAGCTCGGGACCGCTCGACGCCGCGGCTGAAGCAGCCGCCGCTGGGGTCGCGCCCGCAGCAGGTGCTCCCCCGGGAGGGGCCCCTTGTTGAGCCTCGTCCTCACACCCAGCAAGCAGCGGCAGGGCAAAGAGCGCTGCTGCACGAACCCATGTGTTCCTGAACGGTTTCATGGCCGGGCTCCTCACGCGTCCTTGCGTCTGAAGGTTGTGGCGAGCACGTTCACCTTGAGCACCACATCCTCACCCTTCACTTTCGGGTCCTGGAGGCGGATGTTCTCCATGTTGATCGCACGCTGCAGCCGGCTGATGTTGTAGAAGAACTTCGCGAGCTGATGGTAACGACCAGTGAGCGTGAGGTTCACGGGGATGCGGTAGTAAAACTGGGCACCCGATTCGGCCACGGGCTCGATCGACTCGATGCTGAGCCCGCTCAGCTCGGCGATGCGATTGAGCTCGCCCAGCATTCCCGCAATCTCGGCCTGTGCCGGCAAAACGCGCATGTTCTGCTGATCGAGCACCTTGCGCGCTTCTACTTCCTCGCGAAGCTGGAGAAACTGCCGTTGCAGCCCCTTGGCCGCGTCGAGCTGCGTTTGCAGCTGCCCGCGCATGGCCTGGGCCCCTTGGATCTCCTCGGTGAGCGGCTGGTGCAGGAGCATGTAGTAGCCCACGCCGATCATCACGAGCATCACCGCGAGGATCAGGATCTTGCGGGACGAAGGAAGCTTCGCGAACTGCTGCGCCGCGCTGGGAGTATTCGCCGCCATCAGTACCTCACCTTGCAGGTGAGCTCGAAGCTCACGGTCTGGATCTCAGAGGTGCCCCTGCCCTGGCCGGTGCGCACGAGCACGACCGTGTCAAACAGTTGGGACAGCGACAGACGGCGCATGAACTCGGCGATGTCTTCGTTGTTGCGCGCCACGCCCTTGATTTTGCAGGCGCGACCGCTCTCTTCGAACGCCTCGATCCAGAGCCGATGTGGATCCCAGCCGGGCGTGAAGCCCGCCTCCGGATTCGACTTTCGCATCTCCTCGAGGCGAGCCACGTCGACGGTGGGTCCGCGCCCGGGCGAGAGGATCGCGGATAGCTCGAGCAACATGCGGGCGGGCCCCTGGCGAGCACCCAAGAGCTCGTTCACCACCGTCTCGAGCTGCTTCGAGGTATCGAGCTGTTTCTTGAGCTCCTCGAGATTGCCGCTCTCGGCCTTCACCTTGTCGATCTGTCGCGTGAGCTCGGCGTTCTGCGCCACGGCCGCATCGCGATCGGAGCTGAGGCTGAAGTACACGAAGGCCAGGGCCAGACACCATACGACGCTCGCGACGAGGTAGGTCGTACCCCAGACGCGGACGCCAACGCCTTCGCTGGTCTGCCTCTTCGCACGAGGCATCAGGTTGATGCGAATCATGATGCGCGCTCCCGGTCCTTGCGCAGGGCGAGCCCGAAGGCCACCGCAGCGGCAGGGCCTCGCCCCTCGAGCTCGGGTAAGCCGAGCGATTTCGGATCAGCCCCTGCCACCTTGAGTGGGTCGAGCACCTCGACCCGCGAGCGGCTGCGCATGGAGATGGCCTCGGACAGCATCTCCATGTTCGCCGCGCCTCCCGACAACATCACGCGCGCGATCTCGCGCTCGCCGCTGGTCGCGAGGTAGAAGTCGAGCGAGCGCTGAATCTCACCCGCGAGGCTCTCGACGACCTCTTGGATGATGCGCGGCACTTCCTGGGGGACGATGCCGCCGCCGGAGCCGCACTTGTACGCCTCGGCCTCCTCCTGGCTGATGCTCAGCTGGCGCTGAATCTCCTCGGTGATCGCGTTGCCCCCGTTCGCGATGTCGCGGGTGAAGGCAGTGGTCGAATCCGACAGGATGTTGATCGTGGTGAGCGATGCGCCGACGTGCAAGAGCACCGTGGTCTCGCCGAGCTCGGGCACGCCGTAGGCCGCTTCGAAGCAGTTCTGCACGGTGAACGCGTCGAGGTCGATGACCCGCGGTTTCAGCTTCGCTTCGGCCGCCAAGTTGATGAGATCTTGAATCTCTTCTTTCTTGGCCGCGACCAGGAGCACATCCATCTGCCCCTCGTCGGGGCGCTGACGCAGCACCTGGTAGTCGAGCTCCACGTCCGACACGTCGAACGGGATATGCTGCTCGGCTTCCCACGAGATTTGCTCGCTGAGCTCATCGGGCGTCATCAGCGGCATCGTGATCTTCTTGATGATCACGCTGTGGCCGCTGATCCGCATGGCCACATCCTTGCGGCGGGCCTTGTGGAAAAGCTTCTCGAGCCCCTCCACGACCGCACCAGAATTCATGATGTGGCCGTCGACGATGCTCTGAGGTGGCAGCGGGTGATAGCCGAAGCGCACCAGCGAACGTGCGCCCTTCCGCCCCTCTTTGATTTCGCAGACCTTAATCGAGCTCGACCCGATGTCGACCCCGATGAGGTTCTTTCCCTCGGACATTGCGGAGCATCACTCCTCCTCGCCGAACACGCGAACGCGGTCTGCAAGGCTCAGGCCCAGGGCTTCGAGAATCTTCCGCTTGGTATCCATGCGGCACCCGTAACCCCTTTCCACGCGATCGATCGTCAAAACCGACAGGTTGGCGCGGCGAGCGAGCTCTGCTTTCGACACCATCCGCTCGATGCGGATGCGTCGCACGTTATTGTTGTTCTTGGGAGTTTTGCCTCGGGATGACTTGGCCTCGGGAACCTTGGCCTCTGTCTCCTCGGTTTCCGAAGCCTTCCGCTCCGGAGCCGGTCCTGAAGCGGCCCCGGGCGCCGCCATCAACGTTGCCGTTTCCGAAGAAGCGGCCCCGCCCCCGACCGGAGCGTCGCGCATCCCCGCCTCAGACGCATCCATGCGCGCATCCATGCGTGCAGGCGCACGTTGAGCTCTCCCTGTCGCCGTGACGGGATTGAGGGAGAGCGCTGCTGCGGAGACCTTTTCGTCCTGCTCCATGGTCCGCGAATCACCCACGGCAATGATGGCCGAAAGTGCTCCTCACGTTATGGACCGAACGAGCGCAACGTCAAGCAATATTTACTAATTTTGGCCTCAATTAGATGTAATTGAGGCGTAGTTATAAGCGAATGATGTGATCTGTCGCGCGCCCCCCAATGGGCGCGACACTTGCCTTACCAACGAGCCGGATTGTCAACGAACGGACGCTACTTCGAAGATGTTCGCACCCCGCGAAAGCGCCGTGCAAAAAACTGCGGGCACGCTCGTGTGCGGCACGCGCGCGGTGGGCCATAATGCGCCCCGTGCCGAAGTACACCCCTTCCTTTTGGTCCGGCCGAGCCGCCCTGTTCGCCCTTGCGCCATGTCTCGCCCTGTCGCTCTTCGCTGCGACGAAAGCCTTCGCTGCCGACCGAGAGCACAAGGTCCGCGGTGGCCAGACCATGGCCGCCATCGCGCGGCGCTACGGCGTCACGGTGTGGTCGCTGGCAGCCGCCAACAACCTGAAGCCGGATCAGCAGATCCAGGCGGGCCAGGTGCTGAGCGTCCCCGACAAGGGAGTGGTCTACGTCAACCCCGGTCAGACGCTGTGGAGCGTGGCCCGACGGCACTCCGTGAGCGTGGATGACCTCGCGCGTGCCAACGGGCTCAGGCCGAGCTCGAGCCTACGCCCCGGCATGCGCCTCGTGCTGCCTGGCCAAGGCGGCGGCAAGGGTCATGGAGAAACTGGCAAGGCGGCAAAGAGCTGGGGCACGCCCAAACGGCCGGGGCGCGTGACGCTGTACCGCGTCGCGACGAAGAAGAGCGCGACCATCTCGCTGACCGACGCACGGGGCCGCGTGCGCTCGAGTGCAGTGAACCAGCTTGCCCAATTCCTGCGACCGAAGCACTCGCGCACGGTGAAGCCACCGCCACCGCGCCTCTTGAGCCTTTTGGCCCGCGTCTCCGATCACTTTGGCGGCCGCAAGCTGCACGTCGTCAGCGGGTATCGCAAGGCTGGCGGATTCACCAAGCACGCGAGTCGACACGTGGCAGGCGCTGCCATCGATTTCAGGATCGAAGGCGTGCCAAACGCGGTGCTACGCGACTACTTGCGCCACCTCGAAGACGTGGGAGTGGGCTTCTACCCGAACAGCAGCTTCATCCACTTCGACGTCCGCGACAAAAACGCCTACTGGATCGACCTGTCCGGCCCGGGCCAAAAACCTCGCTACCTGCAGCGGGGGCAGCGCGACGGCTACGACGAAGCAGAGCGCAAAGTCACCGACATCCCCATCGACGAGCTCGTGGCCGAGGCGCTCGAACAGATGGAGCACGAAGAGCCTGCCCCCGAGGAGAGCGACGACGAGTGACCCCGGGCTGAGCTGTTCAGCCGTCAGGGTCGCGCTGGACGAGGATGAACGTGAGGTCGTCGTCGCGTTGGTGCATATCGACGGCAGCACCGACCTGAGACAGTAGCTCGTCGCGGCACTGCGAGAGGGCGTGGCTCGAAGCCTTGGCGAGCATATTGCGCACACGGCGCAGCCCCAGCTCGCGTCCGCCCGGCATCGGCAGCTCGTTCAAGCCGTCCGTAAACATCCACAGCACCTCGCCGGCACCAAGCTCGAAGTCGACGGGTTCGGAGACGCCTTCGCCCACGCCGAGCGGTCGGCCGGCCTGGCCCAGGGTGCGCACGCTGCCGTCGACGGCGCGAATCAGCACCGGAGGCGAGGCCCCCGCCCACAGTCGGCCGCGGCCCGTTCTCGGATCGAGCTCGATGGCGCTGAAGGCAACCGTATAGGTGCCGGCGCAGAGCGTCGACAGGCTGCGGTCGAGTGCGACGAGGAGCTCGGGGGTGTTGAGGGTGCCCATATCCGCAAGGCTGCGATAGCAGCCTGCGAGCACGGCCGTGACCATCGCCGGACCGGCCCCGTGACCTGTGACGTCGCCGAGAAAGGCGATGAGATCGCCGCGCGCGGTGGGCTCTGCGTACCAGAAATCACCCGCGGCCCGCGAAGCCGGCAGGAAATGGCCGAGCGACCGGAGACCGCCCACCGTGACCGCCGCGTTGCGTGGCAGCAACAGCGCCTGAACGGCTGCGGACAACTGAAGGTCCCTGTCCAGGGCTTGGCGCTGCAGCTCACGTTGCATCGAGCGTGCGGTCTCCTGGCCAATCGCGATCTGCGTCGCCACGGCGGCGAGCATGTCGACATCGCCGGCCGTGAAGGCCCCGCGCGACACGCGCGTGTCGAGCGTGATCACGCCGACCGGCTCATCGCGTAGCAGTACCGGCGCGCAGATGAGGCTGCGCACGCCGCGACGAGCGACGTTGCGGCCGACGCGCCTCACGATCTCGTCGTCGCCGTCGAGCACGACCGCCTCGCGCGTTTGCCGCACCTGTTCCCACAGACTTGCGAACTCCTCGGTCTCGAAGGGGATGGTGTCGTCAGCCTCGGTGTGCACCGCGGTCAGCACGAGCTCTCCCTCGTCCGACAACGCGCACCAGGCTGCTCGCTCGGCACCGAGCAGTGCGCGCACCCGATCGAGCGCGATATCCGCCTGCTGAGCGGGGTCCTGCACTGCCGCGATCGCCTGGCCGACATCGAGCAGGGCATCTCGCTCACGCCGCAGGCGCGCAGCCTCGGGGCTCCCACGCTCGGCAAGGCCGGTCGTCGCGCCTCCGCCCCTCGACGACGAGGTTGGGCGTGCTGCCGGTCGCAAGGCGAGCTCCTGCCGTACGCGGTTGGCGCGCTGCGTCCAGCCATGCGCCTCGCACAGCGCAAGGGCCTGACGCACGTCGAGCTCTGCCGCCACGCCATCGCCCCGCTCTTGGAGCATGCGCGCCCGCGCCGCCACCACCCAGAAGCGCGTCATCGGGTTGTCGCTGGAGATGGCGCCTGCTTCGGCGACGCCAAGCATGTTCATCGCCGCGTCCCAGTCACCTCGAAAGTAGGCGACCCATCCGCGAAGCAAATCGACGGTGCAGGCGATGAACGGAAACTTTCTCGAGATCTTCAGCTCCTTGATGCAGGCTTCGAGCTGGCGTACGCGCCGCTCCCTCTCCTCGCCGCCGCTGTGCAGCGCCTGCTCGGCACGGCACAGGCCCTTCAGCACCCAGAAGTACGCAAACTGCCATCCGGCGAAGGCTGGACTGCGCCCGGAGCGCTCGCCGCAGGCGATGGCCTCGTCGTAGCGATCGCGATCGCCGATCTCGAACCACAGGCCGAGCTGGGAATACCAGATCTGAAACCAGACGAAGCTGTCCTCGCGCACGTTGGCGAGCTTCTCGACCTCAGCGTCGAACTTCTTGGCCACTTCCTGGGGCCGCTCGTAGCTCGCGCGGTTTGCCACGAGTAGATCACGGCAGAGTCGCGCCTCGGCTACCTCGGCGCCGGAGCGCGCCACCAGGTCGTCGAGACACCGCTCGAGGAAGCTCGTTGCGCGCCGGTTGTAGCCACGCAGCGAGAGGTTGATGCACACGTCGACCGCTGCGAAGAAGTAGTCGTTGATGTGCATGAAGCGTCCGCGCTTTTCGAGCAGGGTCTCCAAGCCATCGGCGGCGGCCACCATGTTGCCGCGCGCAGACTCGGAGACAGCCTGCCAGTACTCCACGCGCGCGAGCGCGACGCGGTCGTTCAGGGCGCGAGCCAGCGCGAAGGCCCGGTCGAGGTGCGCGCGGACGACCTTTTGCGGCACGCCCAAGCTGGCCAGGTTGGCGGCGTGCCCGGCGCGGGCGATCGCGAGCTCCGGGCCCTGTCCTACGCGCAGCGCCTGATAGAACGGACGGAAGATCATGCCCAGCAGCACGAAGACGTAGTTCTTGAGGTAGGCCCACTTGAGCGTGGCCTCGGTAAGCCTAAACATCAGCCTGGCTCTGGCCTCTCCACGGCGGACACCCACCCCAAGCCCGGTGCGGTCCATGAACCACGTCAGCAGGGGGAGCACCAAGAAGCCCAGCGCTTGCAGCGGAGAGTTGCGCGGCAGCCGGCTGCCAAGCTCGCTCCAACAGCGCGCGAGGTTGACCTCCATGCGCTCGATGTCGAAGTTCGCGGCCATGTGCATCTCCGCCACGCGGAGGTTGAGCTCGGCCCGGATCAAGGGGTCTCGGCAACAGCCGATGGCTTGCTCGAAACAAGCGAGCCCGCGCTCGGTGTCGCCGCTGTTGGCGTAGGCCAGGGCCTCTGCGCCGTAGAAATCGCTGTCGAGCTGGCGGCTGAACTGCTCGCTCAACGTGCGCGCCTTGCCCAGGTAGGTTCGGGCCTCGCCCCAGGCTGTCTGCTCGCACGCCCGCTCGCCGGCGCGTCTGCAGACCGCGATACAGACCTCTGCCGTGCTCTCGGTGACCGAGGCAAAGCGGTGGTCGGCTGCGCGCAAGAGACCCGCTCCTTCGGGCTCGCGCTCGGCGAAAGCCGCGTACACCTCGTGCGCAAGACGGCACGCCTCTGCCGGCACTTGCTCAGAGAGCCAGTCGGCCACGCGCCTATCGACGAATGCAAAGCGGTTGTCGCGGTGATTGCGCACGAGGCGCGCTGTCTGCGCGACCGTCACCGAGCGCATGACTCCCAAGACGTCGGTGTTGCCCGCTTTCGCCACGAGCTCGACGTCGAAGGGACCGCCGTGCAACGCCGCAATGCCGAGCAGGAGGGTGCACTGCGCATCCAGTCGCTGCGCTCTGGACAACGCCAACTCAGCGATGTCGTCAGGCAGCGACAGCTCCTGCAGTCGCTCTGCGTCGAGTTGGAAATGGTCATCTGCGAAGCGCAGCGCCCCACCGTCGAGCAACGTCGCGATGTAGTCGAGCAGAGCACCCGGGTTGCCGCCGCTCGTGCGCACGAAAGCGCTGGAGACTTCGCGATCGAAGTCGGGGCAGCCGAGGTAGTCACACACGAGCTCATGAGCGGCTTCGGCAGAAAGTGGCTGCAGCGAAATCGCGATGCTCGCTCCCTCGACGAGCTCTCGAAGCACGGGGTCGTCCGCGTGGTGGGCGAGCACCAACAGGGTCAGCGGCCGATTTCGACCCGCGCTGTGGAGCCGTCGCAGCACGGCGGCACTCGCACCATCGAGGTGCTCGGCGTCATCCACGACGAAGGTGAGCGTCGGCAGCTCCCCGGCGCAGCAACCGATGACGTCCACGACCGTGTCGTACACGCCTTCGATCGAGCCCGACTCCGCGGTCGTGTGAACGACCGACAGCCAAGGCGACAACACCGAAAACTCTCGCAACACGCTGGCGCTGACTTCGCCCAAGGTCGCGCTCAGCGTCTCGCGCAATGCCTCGGCCCGATCCTCACTGAGCTGAGCGAGCGCAGCGGAGAGCTGCGACAGCCACTCGTGGACGACCGACAAAAGGGCCGCCTTGGGGCGCGCTCGAGCCCAAAGCGGCGTGCAGCGGCGACCCGGGCCGTGGACCAGCTCTCGACCGACACGCGTCACACCGCTGCCGCGGGCGCCGTGGACGACCAGGGTCGCACCGCGCGCGTCGTGCTCGTCCCGTAAGGCCCTGTTCAGCTCCGCGAGCACGTCACTGCGACCACGAAGGGGCTGGCAGAGCTCAATTTCGGGCGTTCTGTGCCGCTGAGCCAGCTCGGAGTCGTGGTGGAGGTCAGTAAGGTGGGCGAGGTCCCAGTGCAGGCTCGCCGCCGTGGGGTAGCGGTCCTCGGGATCCTTACCGAGCAAGCGGCTGACGATGGCCGAAAGAATCGGCGGCACATCCGCCCTCAGCTCGCACAGGGAGGGCGGTCGGCTGCGCGCATGCAGCCGCAGCAGCGTCTCGACGTCTGGATTCCCAAAGGGTGGCTCACCTGCAAGGCACTCGTAGGCCACGGCGCCCACGGAATAGAGGTCGGCGCGATGATCGACGGACAGGTGCAGAGACCCGCTCTGTTCCGGGGCCGTATAGGCGAGCGTGCCCACCACCCGTGCGAGCGAAACGTCGTCCACGGCGGCCAACCCGAAGTCGACCAACGTGGGCGCGCCGTCGTCGCTGACGACGATGTTCGAGGGATTGATGTCCCGGTGGACGACGCCCGAACGGTGCACGACCTGAAGCGCGTCGGTCAATCGCAAGAGCAGACGTACCGTCTCTTCGACCGACAGCGGACGGCCCGCAGCCAGCACCTCGGCGAGCGTGCGTCCCGGAACGTAGCGCGTGATCAGGTAGGGAAGCCCGCTTTCGTCGAGCGCATGGTCCACGAGGCTGACCACCCCCGGATGTCTGATGCGTGAGAGGGACGCCGCTTCAGCGGTGAAGAGCTTGACCACTCCGTCGATGGGCGCACCCGCTCGCGGTCGGCATAGCTTGACCGCCACGTCGACGCCCTTACGGCGCGCTCGGTAGACGACACTGTGGGCGCCGCGCCCCGCCTGTTCCAGGATCTCGACACCTGGAAGCGCGATTCCAACTTCCCCCATCCTCTGCGCGTTCAACGTCAGCTCTCGTTCTCCTTGCACCCCGATCTAACCCGGCCCGAGGGTCTACCTGCAAGTGACGCGGCGCCCTCGCCGCGCCAACGACGACGAAGAGTTCCCAAATCGTGTGGGCTGAGGTCGTGGCAGGTGAGCTCTCGAGCAGAGGGCCCGCCTGCGCCTCACAGGATCTCGAACTCGCTGAGGCGCCGATAAAACGTACGCCGCGGCATGCCGAGCTGCTGAGCCGCTTTGGCGCGATTCCAGCCGGTGTCCTCGAGGGCCGCCAGAATGCGCTGCTTCTCGCGTTCCTTGAAGCCGTCCACGTCCGAGGGCAGATCACCCGGTGCCGCGCTTTTCTGCGGTTCATCCACTTCGGCAGGCTCGGGCCGCTCCTTGTACTGCACACGCACCGAAGGCGCTGGCGCTTCCATCAGCCCGCCGAACGAGAGATCCGCGGCTTCGATGAGCGTGCCGTCGCACATCATGCTGGCGCTGAGCAACAGGTGCTCGAGCTGGCGCACGTTGCCGGGCAACCCGCTCGCGACGATCCGCTGCAGCGCAGCTCGTGACAAACGCTTTGCGGGCTTGTCGAGGTCACGCGCGATGCGCGAGAGAAAATGCTCGCACAGAAGCGGGATGTCGTCTGGGCGCTCGCGCAAAGCGGGCAGGTGAATCTCGACGACGCTGAGCCTGTAGTAGAGGTCTTCACGCAGCCTACGCTCGGCGAGCAGCTTGTGCAGCGAGCGATTGGAGGCCGCGATCACGCGCACGTCGACGGCCTGGTCGACCTCGCCTCCCACGGGGCGCACGCGCCCCTCCTGCAACACGCGCAGCAGATCGACCTGCATGCGCATGGGCATGTCGGCAAACTCGTCGAGAAACAGCGTGCCGCCGTCGGCCTGCGCGAACAATCCCTTCTTGTCACGGTCAGCCCCCGTGAACGCACCGCGCACGTGGCCAAACAGCTCGCTCTCGAGCAACGACTCGGGCACTGCAGCGCAATTGACGGCGATGAAGGGCGCCTTACGTCGCTGTCCACCGTAGTGGATGGCGCGCGCGAAGAGCTCCTTGCCCGTGCCGCTCTCGCCCTGAATGACGACCGGGATGGCCGTGTCTTGCACGCGTTCGACCAAAGCGAGCACGCGACGCATGCCCTCGCTCGAGCCGACGATGCCGTGCTTCTTGCCGATGCCTTCGAGCTGGGCACGGGCTCGCCCGAGATCGCGTCGGGCCTCCTCGAGCTCCTCGGTGCGCGAGAACAAGAGGCGCTCGATCTCGTCCTTGGCCGCCGCGAGCGCCTGGTTCGAGCGTTCGAGCTCCTGCTGTCGACGCTCGTTTTCCGTCCACAGTCGCGCGTTCTCGAGCGCGATGGCCGCCTGATCGGCAAAGGCCAGGAGCAGATCGAGGTCGCTCTCCTGAAAGCGCCCCGCTCGCAAGCGATGCTCGAGGTACAGCACGCCCACGGTGCCGGCGTGCCCGTTGATCGGAATGCAGGCGATCGACTTGAGCATCAAGCGATGCACCGACATGAACTCGTTGACGCGCTGATCATCGCGCGCATTGACGGTGATGATCGGCTCTCCATCGATCAACACGGCTTCGGCGATCGAACGACTGAACGCCACGTGAGGGTCCTCTGCGCCGCCCCCCTGTCCGCGCACGGTGTGCGGCGCGAGCTGCCCGCGTTCATCGACGAGCAACACGAACCCTCGCTCCGCGCCCGAGAGCTCCACGGCAGCGTCGGTGATGCGCTCGAGCAGGCGATCACGATCGTGCTCGCGCGCCAGGCGCTTGATGATCTCGAGGAGTCGATCGAAGCGCCGATCGGCGAAGGCGGTGGTCTGCACACCGAGCTGCGACGACGAGGCAAAGCGTCCCGAGCGCTGAGAGCGCGCGAGCTCGAGCACCCGACTGCGCCGCGGCTCATTGCGGAAGGCCTCGCGCGCAGAGGGAGGGATTCGCCCGCACAAGACCTCGAGGATCTCGGCGGCTTCGCGCGCCGCACGCGAAGCCCGAAGCTCCGAGCCCAGGCTGCGCAAGAGTCCCGACGCGGCGTCGAGAATTTTCCACAGCAACTCGTCGTCGTGGTCACGACGCGCATCTTGCTCGCAGCGCTCGAGGTCCTTCACGGCGCCCTCGACGTCACCGTTCGCCGCTCGCGCGCAAGCCAAGAGATGACGCAAGCGCAGGCGGAAGTCCTCGATTTGGTGGCGCTCCACGAGCTCGCGCGCTTGGGCAAGCTTGGTCGATGCGGCCGACGCGTCGCTCGGGCCCGAACGCTCGAGCAGGGCCTCGGCAGCATCGAGCAACGTCTCGGGGAGCTCGCGAATGCGACCGAGCTTCTGATAGGCGCTGGCTGCAATCTCATAGCGTGACAGCGCCGACTCGAAATCCTGGGTGCGCGCATCCGCGTCGGCGAGGATGTGCGTGGCCTGCGCCACCGCGAACGACAAGCCCATGCGTCGCGCCTCCTCGAGCACCGCATCGGCCTGGCTGCGCGCACGCGCGTACAGCCCGAGGTACACGTGCAGATGCGCGAGGTTGCTGCTCGC
>CAYNOM010000024.1:0-21907 GCA_964398415.1 uncultured Polyangiales bacterium
CTGCGAGCACTTCGGTGCGCGCGATGAGCTGCTCACGCGCGAGCGTCGGGGCGAGCGAGCCGAGGTCGGGTGGCTCGATCGGCAGCGTCGGACACAGGGCCACGTCGTAATCTGCAAGAAACGCCAACATTTGAGTCGATGCGCGCTGCATGTTCGCGAAGGCCTGCTCGAGCGCCCCCGGTGCGAGAGCGCGATACCAGCGCAGCAGCGACAGGGTGAACGGCTCCAGGTCGCGCTCATCGAGCTCGCGCCCCAACATCGGCTGCAACAGCTTCGCGAAGCCATCGATCCCGGCACCTGCCGCGGTGAAGAAGGCATCTGAGACCGCCCTCCCATCCACCGTCGGCGCCGCGATCTCCACGCACTCGTGGCCGAGCGAGGTGCACAGCGTGACGGCGTGCGCGAGCGCATGCGCGGCGACGGGATCGGGCGAACGGCCGAGCAGGGTCTCTCGATAGACGCCGATGCGTAGGCGCGTCGTGCTCGGCCCAGCGACGAAGCCCACGGGGTGATCGCTGGGCGCCTCGGTGATCGCGAGCATTTGCGCGCTGTCTCGTACCGAGCGGCTGACGCAGTGCTCGATCAAGAGCCCGAAGGGGTCGGGCACGCCGTTCCTCACGCTCCGACCTCGCCCCGGCTTGAATCCAAACAGACCGCAGACCGACGCGGGAATGCGAATCGAGCCTCCCCCATCACTCGCGTGGGCGAAGGGCACCATGCCGCTTGCCACCGCCGCCGCAGCCCCGCCTGATGAGCCCGTGGCCGATTTGGTGGACGACCAAGGATTGTGAGTGACGCCGAAGAGCAGCGCCTCGGTGCTGCCCAAGAGGCCCAGCTCGGAGGTGGTGGTCTTACCGAGGGTGACGAGCCCCGCGGCGTCGAGGCACGCGGTGTAGGGCGAGCCCTGGGTTGCGATCTGCTGCGCAAACAAGCGCGAGCCGAAGGTGTGACGCTGCCCTGGGTAGGCGAGCAGGTCTTTGATCAGGAAGGGCACGCCTGCAAAGGGCCCGCTGAGCGGTCCGGCTGCGCGTGTGCGAGCGGCCTCGAAGTCGTGGCTCGCGAGGGCATGCACCCGGGGCTCGATGGCCTCGATGCGCGCGATGGCCGCATCGACCAGCTCGAGCGGCGTGAGCTCGCCGCGCCGCACCAGCTCGGCCTGTGCCATGGCATCCAGTTTCGTGAGATCATCAGTCATTCGGTCACCCAGCGTGTGAAACCCGCGAGACCCGCGAGTTGGTAGCTCCAGAATCCGGCAAAAGCGCGCCGGATGTCGTCCTCGGTCGAGTAGCGCTCGAGAATGGCCACGATGCTGCGCACCGTGTTGCGAAACACCTGCTCCAGCAGAAAGCGTACGGAGTCGGGCACGGGGCGGCCTGCGTCACGCTCGAGCTTGAGCAGGCTCGGCTTCATCAGCTCGGCCATGAATGCGTCAGCAAAGGCGGCGTGACGCGAGCCCGCCGCACGATCGAGGATCGTGATCACTTTCAAGCGGTGCGCGATCCAGAAGCTGAGCAGGGCCTCGCCGCGCGCGGCCGCTTCGGCGTCGAGGTGCTGAAGGTCTTGCGCGCGAATCAGCGCATTGACGCGTTGGCGCAAGAGGCGGCGGAAGCTGCGGGCGAACGCGTCAGGGAGCACCGCCGCGAACAGCGTCTCCTTGTCGGCGAAGTAGCGGTAGATGTTGCCGGTGGAAACGCCCGCGCGCTCGGCGATGTGAGCCATGGTGGTGCCTGCATAGCCGCGCTCGGCGAACGCTTGCTCCGCGCAGACGAGCACCGCGTGCCGCACCTCTTCGTTCATGGGCCTGGCCATCGCGCCTCCGATAAATGAATAATGTGTTCACTCATGTTTGGCGTCAAGCGGTAGCTCACGAGGCCAGCTGTCGTGACCGAGGCGGCCAGGGCTCGGGGCCGGCTTGCGGCCTCGCGCATGGGGGCCCACGGCTGTAACGTACGTGGGTGTTTCGTGCGTGGCGGTTCGACCTGAGACAGCAAAGGATCGCGACATGAAGGAGTTGAGAGGACGCGTCGCCGTGATCACGGGAGGCGCAGCCGGCATCGGCCGTGCGACCGCGCTGGCCCTGGCCCGCGAGGGCATGCACATCGTGCTCGCCGACCTCGACGAGGCGGGTCTTGCGCGCGTGTGCGACGAGGTGAAGGCAAGCGGTCAGAAGGCCTGGGGCGTGCGCACCGACGTCTCCCAAGAGAGCGACGTGAGGCGCTTGTACGAGCAATGCCTGTCCCTCGCGGGTGGCGTGCACGTGGTGATGAACAACGCGGGGATCGCGCGTTTTGGTCCAGCGCTCGAGCTGAGTGACGACGACTGGAAGCGCGTGATCGACGTCAACCTGTGGGGCGTGATCCACGGCTGTCGCATCTTTGGCCCACACCTCGTGGCCCAGCGCGCGGGACACATCCTCAACACCGCGTCCGTCGCGGGACTTGCAGGCCTTCCCACTGCGGCCTCGTACGTCACCGCCAAGTTCGGCGTGGTCGGGCTCTCCGAGGTCTTACGCTTCGAGCTCGCTCCCTTCGACGTCGGCGTGACGGCGATTTGCCCAGGCTTCACGAAGACGTCGATTGCCAATGTCGAGGGCTCCGAAGAGCTCGCGAAGGTCGTGCAGAAGTACGGCGGCGAGCCCGACGCCCTGGCGCTACGCATCGTGCGCGCCATTCGACGCGACGAATCGCACCTGTTGTTCGGGCCGGAGCCTCTGATCATGACGACCCTACGCAGGGTCTCCACACGGCTCTACGACCGCACGGGTCGGGCGCTCGGCAAGGCGATGCTCAAGGACGCGACGCGGCAACGGCACTGAACGGACGGAGCAGCGATGGCAGCCGAAAACTACGAAGAAGCGAACGTCTACCCCCTCGACGAAGCCGTGCTCGCACAGCTGTTGAACGAACAGAGTGAGCTGTGTTTCATGTGGGCCACCAAGGATCACTGGGCCGTCGGCTTGTTCATGAGCTACGTATGGCGCGACGGAAGCTTCTGGGTGACGTCCACCACGCAGCGCGCCCGCATGCGCGCCATCGAGCGCGATCCGCGCGTGTCGGTCGCCGTAACGAGCGTAGGCACCTCGCTCGGCCCATCGAAGTCGGCCACCGTCAAGGGGCACGTGCGCATCCACGACGACGACGAAACCAAGAAGTGGTTCTACCCGGCGCTCGCGGCCCGCGTCATCCCGAACATGGGCCCCATCACTCGCTCCTTCGCTGCTCTGCTCAACTCGGAGCGGCGGGTGGTGATCGAAGTGGTGCCCGAGAAATGGATGACCTTCGACGCTTCGAAGATGATGGCGGACACCGCCGCGGCGATGGCCAAGGTGGCCATGCCCGAGGGCCTCACCCGCATGATCGAGCGCTTCGGGGGTGACCCCGATGTGCTCGCCCGCCGCATGGTGAGCGCCATGGGCCTACAGAGGCCCGGAGGGCTCAAGACCCCAGGTGAAAGGGTCAGCGCTGCCCTACGTAGCCTGACCACACGCCTTTGAGGCCTGCCGATCTTTCTTTGAAATAGCGCCCACGGCTCGGGCGTAGGGACGAGCATGCCCTGCGATGCCTCTCTGGTCGGGTCCTCGCGGGCCGTCATCGCTGCCACCGGAGCGCCCCCGCGTTCCGGTGGCACCCCCACCCTCGTCGTTCGCGATCGCGGCGCTTGAGCAGCGGCCATGGTACGTGCGGTCTCGCTCAGCATGTTTGGGGTCAGCAAAGACAGGGGCTCCGAGGGCGCGCCCGAAGCCACCACGCTGGCGGAGCGTGCGTGCGCCGGCGACCGCGCTGCCCTCGAGGCACTGCTGCGCGAGCACGCGCCCACCCTGCTCGGCATGTGTCAGCAGATCGTGGGCGGATCCGAAGCCCGCGACGCGCTGCAGGGCGCCCTGACACGCATCGTGCGCGAGCTTTGTCACTACGACCCAAGCAAGGGCAGCTTCAAGAGCTGGGCCTGCACGGTCACGCGCAACGTGTGTCGCGACCGACTGCGTCGTCTGGGGCGCGAGCGCAAGGCCTTTGCGCCGGATGGCGCTGAGCATGTGCAGGCCGCGAGCGCGCATGACGCTGATCCCGAGCGTCAGGCCATCGCCCGCGAAGGTGCGCACAACCTGGGCGCGTCGCTCGAGTCTCTGCCGGAAGACATGCGCACGGCGCTCGTGCTGTTTCACGTGCACGACGCATCCTACGAGGAGATCGCTCGTGCCCTCGACGTGCCGATGGGCACGGTCATGACCTGGCTCCACCGCGGGCGTAAGCGCTTGCGGGAGGCCCTGAAGGAGCGCTGATGGAAAGCCATCTATCCGAAGCGGACATCGAAGCCCTCACCCACGGACGTGCCGACCTCGTGCAGGCGAGCGCACGCAGACACGCGAGCCTCTGCGACACCTGCCGAGAGGCGATCGACGATGCCACGCTGCTCGCGAGCGTGCTCGGGCCCAGCCTTCGCACCCTCTCTACCCCCGCTCTGGATCTGGACGCCCTCGTGGGAGAGGCCGTGAGCCATGCGACGCGGCCCATGTCCCTCGCCCCAGTGCGGCGCCGCGACTCGCTGCTCGGCCTCGCGGCTGGCCTGGTCGTCGCCGTCCTTGCGCACCTCGTCAGCACGACGGGCCTGCCCTCTGCACGTGACGTGCTCCACGTCGCGCGCAGCGCGAGAGTCGTGTTCGGTGCGATCGACCAGGTGATCTCGGCGCACCTGCCAGGGGGCTGGACGTCGGTGATGCTCGTGAGCTGGGGGCTTTTGACGTTGCTCGCCTGGCCCATGCGCTCGCTCCTGCGCGGCATCGGCCCGCGCGTGGCGACGGCGGCGGCGCTGCTCGCTTGTCTGGGCTCCTCGACGAACGCGAAGGCGCTCGAGATCGAAGGAGAGTTTCCGAAGGACGAGCGCGTCAGCCTCACGGTCGAGCAACGTCCGACCTCCGAGGCCCTGCAGCAGCTGTGCGAGCAGCTGAATCTTGGGCTCGTCGTGTTTCTGCCCGACGACCCCGACGTGAGCGTGCGCGTGGAGAAGCTACCGACCCGCGACGTGCTCGAGGCCGTTCTGGGTCAGGCCGATGTGCGTGTCGAGCGACGCGAGCGCGTGCTCATCGTGCGCGCCACCGACGCTCCGAACGACACGGGCGCAAGTCAGCTCGCCGTGCCGCGCCCCCCGCCTCTACCCGCGGCGCCGAGCGTGCCGTCCGCGGGGTCAGCAGCGGCCCCGCTGCAGGGCGCCGACGACCGCATCCTATTCGGCACCGATCTCGTCGTCGGCCCCGACGAGCGCGTGGGAGATGCCGTCGCCATGGGCGGTGACGTGACGATCGAGGGCATCGTCGAGGGCGACGTGGTCGCCATGGGCGGCGACATGCGGATCCGCTCCGGCGCGCGCGTCGAAGGAGAGCTCGTGTCCCTCGGCGGCACGGTGGACGTGGAGCCCGGCGCCGTCGTGCTCGGACGCGCCGGACTCGGTGGTGGTAGGCAGCGCCCAACCCCCACGAGCCCGAGCTTCGACTTCGAAAGCGCGGACGAGGAGAGCTGGTTCGAGGGTGTGCTGTCCTCGCTGTCGAAGCACGCCCTGCTGTTCGTGCTGGGTCTGATCCTGCTCGGTCTGTGGCCGCGGCGTGTGGCACGACTGACTGACACCATCCGCGAGACGCCCCTGCGCGTGGGCGCGCTCGGCGTGCTGTCCGCATTGTCTGCGCTCGTGGCGGTCATCGTGCTGACGGTGTCGCTCGTGGGCATCCCGGCCGCGCTGTTCGTGGCGCTGTTCTCAGCCCTCGCTGCGTACACGGGGCTCGCCGCCACTGCGCTGGCCGTGGGTGCGACACTCCCTCTGCCGAAGCTGGAAGGCCGCCCGGTGTGGCGCTTGGCCGCGGGCGTCACGCTGCTGTTCCTGCTCGCGCAGCTGCCATGGCTCGGCGGGCTCGTGCTGCTCGTCGCATGCCTGTTGGGCATTGGAGCGCTGGTTCAGACACGCTTCAGGGAGCCACCGCCGCCCCTGGCTGTGCCGCAGGCTTCGCCGCCTCGCTAGCCTGAGCGCGCGCCTTACCGTGGGTCTCGTAGACGAAAGCGGACAGCAGCTGCTTGAGCTGGCTGCGTTGGGCGCGCACCTTCTCATCGTCTGAGCCGTAGAGATCGTGCTGCTCGGCGTAGTCTGCCGTGAAGTCCCAGAGGCTCGCTTTGCCCGTGCTCCGATCGAGCACCATGTTGTACTGCGGTGTTCGTACGCCAACGAGCTTCAGCGGATCCTTGCCGACCCGCTCGTACTCCTTGAGAAAGAACTGCGAGAAGACCACCTGCGGTCGCTTGCCTGTACCGAAGAGCTCAGGCACCAAGCTGTGCCCCCGCAGCGCCTTGTTCGGCGGGATCGAGAGCAGATTGAGGAGCGTCGGCATGACGTCCATGGTGCTGCTCAGGCTGTCCACGCGACGTTTCGTCAAGTATGGAGCCTTGAAGATCAGCGGCACGTGCAGCGTGATCGTGTGCAGATCCTGCCCGTAACCCGAACGCGCATAGCGCGGCTTGATGAAGCCAAAGCCATGATCGGCCGTGACGATGACCAGTGCCTTGCCGTCGAAGCGCTCATCCACCGCGCGAAGCAGGCGTCCCACATGCCGATCCATGTACGCCATCTCGGCATCGTAGATGTCTGGGAACGTCTTGCCGAACACGGGCACGTCCGGGGGCTGCGCGTGAGGCGAGTGCGTGTCGAAGTAGTGCGCCCAAAGAAAGACGGGCCGCTTGTCGTCGTGGCTCCCGAGCTGCTCGATCGCGAGGTCGGTCACCAGCTTGGCCTTGTGCGGCGTCTCGCTCACGGCCTGCGCAGCCTCGCGCACGTAGGTGTCGAAGCCCTGGGCAAGCCCCTGCCAGCGCAGAAAGTAGGCATCCGGCACCACGGCGACGGTGCGGTAACCCCGCGCGCGTAACACCTCTGCCAAGAGCTCGTTCTTCGCCGCGAGCGGAAAAGGATGGCGCGGCGCCATCTCACGCAGGATCTGCGAGTCGTAACGTGAGGTGAACAGCGAGGGTATCGACAATCGTGTCGACGGCCCCTGGCTGAAGCAGCGCGTGAAGAACACACTCTGCTCCGCAAGCTGCTCGAGCTCCTTGGCGACCTTGCGCTTCGAGCCATGGACCGTAAGCCGAGAGCTCGCGAACGCGTCCAGCGTGATGAGGACCACGGGTGGCCTTCTGGACACATTGCTCGGTAGTGGATGTTGCTTGGCCGCACGGCGCATCAAGAGGGCCACTGCCAGATCGGCGCCGTCGCAATCTTCGTCGACGGCATTATCGGGAATCTCGATCGCGCCGGGATGAATGGCGTGATCGAAGGGACGGCAGTCGCCTCCTCCGTAGATCGGCGCGTAGCCATCGGCGTCGAAATCGGATGCCTTCCTCGACAGCCACAGACCGGGCGCTGCCGAATCGAGGTGCTCCTCGAGCCAGGTGCGCGAGGCGGCATCTTCGTGATCGATGGTGACGCCCGCCGCCGCACACAGCACGCACGTGGCGACGAGCGCGAAGGCCGAGGCGCGCGTCTCGAGCTTGGGCCCGAAGCGCGTGGCGAGCGCAGTGAGCGACAACGCGATCAGCGCCTTGAGCGGGCCCGTCCAGGGCACATGGGCAAGCTCGTAGCTGAAGGTCACGACGAGCGTGACGAAGAGCAGAGCACCCACGATCAAAAGCGCTGCCAGCACGACTCGGGTCTGTGCCAGACGCGCGCCCCAACGCCCAGACGCGAAAACCCAGCCCGCACCGGCCAGAAACGCTCCCCGCAGCGAGAAGAACAGCAGCACCGAAGCCACAGCGAGGGCCAGATGGCCGAGCAGGGAGAGCCGCGCGATGTTCTCTGGTCGCGCCACGTGCAGGAGCAACAGAGAGGTGAGCCTCAGCGAGAGCAACGCGAACGCGAGCAGCGTGAGCGGCGTCGCGAGCAGAAGAGCGATTCGAGCGTGCTGCTGCCGGGCGTCGCCTTCGCAAGCGAAGGATCTGGCGGAACGGCGCACGCGCGGCAAGACCTCGTCGAGCCCGAGCTCGCCCAGCGCAAAGGCGACGAAGGCCGCAGCCACCGAGCCCGCGAGCAGTGCCCCCACCAAAGAGAGCCCGAGCCCCGCGAGCAGGCCTCGCCCTCCGGCGAGCACCGCGCCCGGCTCGAAGGCTGCCCGAAACGCGACGTCCACCCCCCACGAAAGAACGGCGAGTCGCGCCACGAAACGCACGGTGGCGGCGAAGTTGCGGCGCCGCGCGTGCGACGTCACCACGTGCCCTCGAACATGTGGTGGAACGCTTCGAAGCTGCGCAACACCGCTGCCTGAGCAGCTACATACTCGACCTCGTTGAGCTCCTGCGCGCGCAGAAAATCGTGCATCCGCTGCTCGAAGAGCTCGTGGGCCTGCTCGACCTGAAGGTGGTGATTCGAGAAGAACAGGAGGCGCTCGACGGGCCAATGGGCGTACCGGGACGCGTGAGCGAAGAACACCGCGCCGGTCGCCTCCATCGTCAACACGAGCGCAATGCGAACCCAGTCTGACTCAGAGCGGATCGCCTCGGCCATGAGCCGATAGGAGCCGCGCCGAACCCGCTGGTGAACGGGGCCGAAGAGCTCGACGATACCGGGCAGTGGCACACCCAGTGACGCCAGATCATCGAGATACCAAACGTCGTGCCCCGACTCCTCGCTGCGGTGGTGGCGGACGATCTGCCTGAGGTGCGGGTCTACCATCCTGGCTTCTGCGAGCTCGAGCAGGTCATGGAAGGTAAGAATCCAGAACGCAAGCTGCGGAACCACGCCCGAAATCGACGCATAGGGCGCCTGGTTCCGCATCTGAACGAAGAACGGAAGCTCTGCGAAAATGCGCTGCCGCTCGTCGACGAGGTCGAGTATCCGCTTCATGTCGGCTTCCGTCGTGCAGGGGGGTCGCGTCGCCCTAGGCCAAGACCGGCCATGAGCGCGTCGACCCGAAGCGGGTAGCAGACCCTTTGTGAAGTTGCACTCGCTCACGGATTTTTGTGGCTCAGCGGCCCCGCGACGACCCCGCGGCCCTGAGCAAGAGGTCTCGAAACCAGGCCGCCCCGGGGTCGGCATCGAGGCGGGCGTGCCAAAACATCGCAAACGAGAAGCCGAGCACGGGGAGCGGTGGTTCGCGCATCACGAGCCCGTACTTCGGCGCCAGACGAATGGCCACGCGCCTGGGGAGCACCAAAAGGTAGTCGGTGCGCGCGACCAGATGCGGTGCCACCACGAACTGAGGCACGGTCATCACGACCCGGCGCGAGCGGCCCGCCGCAGCGAGCGCATCATCGACCGGGCCGCCGGCCTCCGTGCCGCCCGGTGTCACCTTGACGTGCCCCGCGCTGCAGAAGCGATCGAGCGTGAGCTTGCCCCGCGCAAAGCGATGCCCAGCTCGCAGCACACACACGAAGCGTTCTTCGAACATCACTTGGCGCCGAACATTGGGCGGGTCTGCGCCGCCGCTCGTGGGCGCGAGAGCCACGTCGAAGTCGCCGCGATCCCACCCTTTCTGCCCCGAGCTGTGCGTCAAACGCACGTCTACGTGAGGCGCCTCGCGAGACACGAGATCGAGCAGGCGCGGAGCGAGCACGAAGGCGCCGTAGTCAACGGTGGCGACGGTGAAGGGACGCCGCGAGACCTTCGGATCGAAGCGCGGCGAATGACCTATCGCCGTCGCAAGCTGCGATAGCGCATCGCGAACCGGCGCGTGGAGCGCCTCCGCACGTGGCGTGGGCACCATCGCGCCCAAACCGCGCACGAGGAGTGGATCGTCGAACAGGGCCCTGAGGCGAGACAACGCGTGGCTCGTCGCCGATTGGGACAGCCCCACGCGCTTGGCTGCGCGCGTGACGTTGCGCTCGGTGAGCAGCGCGTCGAGCACCACGAGCAGATTGAGATCGATGCCAGCGAGATGCACATCCTGCATTTTGTCTATATTCATTATGCATTTGTCGGTGGGCGCGGAAAGGGGCAGAACGCGTGTACAAGCCATGACGAGAGACGCTTTCCACCCGTTTCTGATCCGCGTTCCGACGTCGCGCTCGGATGTCGCGGACGGCCTCAGCCTCGGTCACAGCGCTGCCCGTGAGCCCGCGTTCGGTGCAGAAAGAGAGGCGCCGATTACGGAAGCACAGCCTCGGGCAGACATTCGCACCTACGCGGAGGCCCGCCGGGATGCGCTGTCGGCCTTCGAACGCGACTACGTCGAAGCCGTGTTGGCCTGCTCGGGCGGCAACGTGTCGAAGGCCGCTCGCATCGCCAACATCGACCGCGTGTATCTGCACCGCTTGATGCGCAGGCACGAGATGCAGCGCGCAGACGCAGTGGCAAGCCCCTCGCGCGACGCGGACGAGCACGCGGAAGCACTCAAAGATCGCTGACCACCGCGCTCACGTGGAAGCGACGGGCTTGCCCTTCAGCTCCACCACCGCCCACAGCAGAGCCATGCCGAGCGCGAGCCCCACGAACGGCCCGTACAGCCCCATGCCCGTGGCCAGGTCGCCGAGCACGACGCTCACCACACCGACCACGAGCGCGTAGGGAAGCTGCGTGCGCACATGCTCCATGTGCTCGCAGCCCGCCGCCATCGAGCTCATGATGGTCGTGTCGGAAATGGGCGAGCAGTGATCGCCCCAAACCGAGCCCGCGAGCACCGAGGCGATGGTGCTGACCACGATCTCGTGATCGGCGCCCGAGAGCGTGTGGGAAAGGGGCACCGCGAGTGGAAACAGGATGCCCATCGTGCCCCAGGATGTGCCTGTCGCGAAGCTCGTCACCGCGGAAACGACGAACACGAGGGCAGGCACGAGCGCGGCATCGAGGTTTTCGCCGAGCGCGCTGACCAAGAACTCGGCCGTGTGAAGCTCACGACACAGGGCGCCGAGCGCCCAGGCGCACACGAGCACCATCATCGCAAGCGCCACCGAGCGTGCCCCATCGAGCCAGGCTTCCGTCGTCTCGGCCAGGCTCAGCGTGCGCGTGGCGAGCGCGAGCACTGCACCACTCACGCCGCCGAGCAGAGAGCCCCAGATCAGCGCGCGCGGCGCATCGGCGCCGGAGAGGATGTTGGCGAGCGTGTCGGGTTTTGCGTCGAGCGCGTCCCGACCCGTCACGAGCATGCCGATGAGAATCGTGGTCACGGCCACGCCGACCGGTACGGCAGCGTGCACCCAATGCCCTTCGCGCTCGGGCTCTTTGCGCTCGCTTTCGGCAGTGCTCGCTCCCCCCGCACGTGCCCTACGCTCTGCCGCGAGCATCGGCCCGAAGTCGCGACCACGCAGCGCCACGAACAGGCCGAACGTCAGCATGAGCCACGGGTAGAAGCGATACGGAAGGCTCTCCACGAACAGCGAGTAGGCATCGGTGTCGAGCTCGAGCGCCTTGACCTGATCTGCGATGTAGCCGAGCTCGACGCCAATCCAGGACGAAGCCACTGCCACAGATGAGATCGATGCACCCGTGGAGTCCGCGATGAATGCCAGCTTTGCGCGACTGATGCGCAGCCGATCGATGACGGGTCGCAAGCTGCTGCCCACGAGCAACGTGCTCGCGTAGTCGTCGAAGAACATCACGATGCCGAGTAGCCATGCCGAGAGTTGCCCTCTCACTGGATTCGTCGCGAGCCGCGTCACGACCGAAGCGAGCCCCACACCGCCACCGCTACCTCGCACCAGGCCGATCAGGCCACCGAGCATGAGACTGAAAAGCAGAATCGCCGCGTGGCCGCGATCGGCGAGCGCAGCGAGCAGGTACGTGTCGGCTGCGCGCAAGAACGCGGTGAAAGGGTCGACGTCGAGCGCGAGATAGGCGCCGAGCCACACGCCGCACAGGAGCGCGACCAACACCTGTCGCGCGAGCACGGCCAGCGCAATCGACACGAGCGGCGGTAGAAGTGACGTCCATGCGACGTGAATCGGCTGTCCTTCCACTGACTTTCCGCCTCCGACTGGCCCCGGGTGTACAAGACGAAGTAGTTTGGCGGTAGCAAGATGTCGAAGCCCCCCCTCTTTAGCGGACCTTTCGCCCTGGTCTTTCTGGCCAACTTCTTCCACTCGCTGGCGTTTCACCTGTTCATGCACTTCCCGGGACAGCTCCGGGCCCAGGGTGCCGAGGAAACGCAGATCGGCTGGGTGATGGCCACGGCGGCGGTCACCGCGGTGATCGCTCGGCCCTTCGTTGGGCGCGTCATGGACAGCATGGGACGACGTCCCGTGGCCCTGTTCGGCGCCCTGGTGCACCTCATCGCCTGTACGGGGTATCTGTTCG
Source organism: uncultured Polyangiales bacterium (assembly GCA_964398415.1). Classification (GTDB taxonomy): domain Bacteria; phylum Myxococcota_A; class Polyangia; order Polyangiales; family DASUME01; genus DASUME01. Next base: position 12,253 of record CAYNOM010000024.1, read on the forward strand.
CCGGCGAAATGGGGCCGGGCTTGTTCGCCGTGCGCGTCGTTCACGGCTTGGCCGAGGCGCTGCTGTTCTCGGTCATGTTCACCATCGCCGCAGACCTTGTCCCCGCCACACGCAGAACCGAGGGCATCGCCATCTTCGGCCTCTCGGGCATGCTGCCACTCGGTCTCGCAGGCCTGATCGGCGATGCGGTGCTGAAGGTCGGCACCTACGACGACGTGTTCAAGGTGTCGATTCTCTCGGCGTTGCTCGCGGGCCTCGGGACGCTGCCGATCCGAGACAGCAGGCCGGTCGGGGGTCTACCTCCGCGCGGCTTTTTTCGCGCCATCTCGAGCGCCGAGCTCTTGCCCGTGTGGTTCGCAGGGTTGACCTTTGCCACCGCCGTGGCCAGCGCCTTCACCTTCATCAAGACCTTCGTCTTGCAGACGGGGCACGGGACGGCGGGCCTCTTCTTCAGCGTCTACACGGTGTCGGCGATCTTGCTTCGCGTCGGCTTTGCGTGGGTGCCAGAGCGCGTGGGTCTGACGCGCGTGTTGATCCCGTCGATGCTGTGCGTGACCTTGGGCCTCGTGTCTCTCGCACTGTCCGATCACGCCATGTACGTGGCCGCGGCGGGTGCCTTGTGCGGGATCGGCCACGGCTATGCCTTTCCGATCTTGAGCGCCCTGGCCGTCACACGCGCTCGACCGGCCGAGCGCGGCGCTGCGATCACGGTGTTCACGGCCTTGTTCGGAGTGGGCACGCTCGCTGCGCCCGCCTTTGGCGCCATCGAAGACGCGGCCGGATACCCGGTGATGTTCGGCACCGCCGCAGGCCTGTGCATGCTCGGCGCCCTGGGCTTTTGGGCTTGGGACAAGCCGGAACCCGCCCCCGCTGCGCGTGGTACCGTTTCGAGATGAGCGAAGGCCCGGCCCTGCCTGCGTCGCTGCGGGTGCTCGTGCGCGGCTGGCTGCACGGCAACGTGGTGTTGCTCGGCGGCGAGCGAGCGGCGCTCTTCGACACCGGCTATCACACGGGCGTGTCGGCGATCGCAGACGCCTTCGCCCCTTTCGCCGACACCCTCGACGCCGTGCGCGACGTGTACCTGACGCACCTGCACTCGGATCACGCAGGTGGCGCCGCGGAGCTCAAAGCCCAGACGGGTTGCCGGATCTGGGCCCATCCCAAGGCGGCAGACATCGTGGCGCGCTGGGACCGCCGCGCGCTGTGGCTCGACCACACCGAGCAAGAGATGCCGCGCTTCTCGGTCGATGAGACGCTCGCTCCCGATACTGTCTTCGTGGCGGGCGAGCTCGCGTGGCGCGCCATCTCGCTGCCGGGGCACGCCACGGGTGGGCTCGGCTTCTTCTGCGAAAGCTCACGCATCCTCGTCAGCGGCGACGCGCTGTGGCGCGATGGATTGGGCGCGCCGATGCCCTGGTTCGACGGTGAGCAGGTGTTCGACGACGCCGCGCGCGCCCTGCAAACGATCGAAGCCCTCGCGCCGCGCATCGTCATCCCCGGTCACGGTCAGCCCTTCATCGAAGTGGAGGAGGCCCTGAACAGCGCGCGCCGCGTGCTGCACAGCGCCCGCAGCCAACGCGAGCGCCTGTTTCAGCGCAGCGTCGTCGGGCTCGCCGCATTCTTTCTGCGGGCCGTGCCTGAGCAATCCCATGCGCAGTTTCGCGCAGCCCTCACGCGTATTCTCGCAGGGCGCGGCGACTCACCGAGCCAGGCAGACATCGACACTACGCTCCGAGAGCTCGTGACCATGGGCATCGTCGAGACGCACGCAGGGGGTGTACGCGCGGGAGCTCGACTGCGTTAGGCAACACGGCCAGCGGCCCGCGGCAGCTCAGGTCTGAAGCGAGCGCTCGATGACAGGGTGGGGCTTACCCACAAACGTCTCGCGGGCGGCGCGCCCCTCCGACGCGGTGCGCTTCTGCGACATGAGCGAAAACACGCTGCGCAGTGCCACGTAGGGGTCTGTGCCGCGCTGCTCGGCCCGCGGCCCCTGTTCGCCGAGCGCCACCGCGACAGAGAAGTGGGGGTTGTCGTCGCCACCCAGGTTTTCGATGGCGACATTGGCCGCTGCGCAGGCTTCTGCGTCGACATCCGCGTAGCGCACCAAGCGCTTCGACAGGTGGATCAACTCCTCCGATGGCAGCATGTTCTTGAAGATCACGGTCAGTTGCACGGATTCCCCCCCGGCCTGGTTTCGAGCGTCCCCTCGTGAACGCACATCGCATGCCATCGCTCAACCGTCGATGGCGGGACCTTGTTCGCCGTCGAGCTCGAGCTTCTCGACGCGATGACGGACCTGATCGCGTGTCAGTCCAAGCAACGTCGCAGCGCGGGTTTTGTTCCCTCCCGTGCGCTCGAGCGCTTGGCGCAGAAGCTCGCGCTCCAACCATTCGAGATCGACCCCTTCGGGCGGCAGCTCCCAGCGCCGCGTATTGAGCCCCGGCAACGCGCTCGCCAGATTGAAGTCGCTGGCGCGGAGCTCGCTGTGCTCGGACAAGAGCACCGCCCGCTCCACGGCGTTCTTCAGCTCACGCACATTGCCAGGCCAGGCGTGGCGCCGCAGGCGCTCGCAGGCCTGGGCCGACAGGGTGACCGCGCTCGCCCGAAACTGCTCACCGAAGCGCCCCGCGAAGTACTCGGCAAGCAGCTCGACGTCCCCCTCACGCTCGCGCAGCGGGGGTAAGGGTACTTGGATGACCGCCAAACGGTAGAAGAGGTCCTCGCGAAAACGGCCCTCGTCGACCGCGTGCACCAGGTCGCGGTGGGTGGCCCCGATCACGCGCACGTCGGCGTGCAGATCTTCGCCCCCACCGACGCGACGAAACGCGCGCTCCTCGAGAAAGCGCAGCAGCTTGGCCTGCAGCGGCGGCGACATCTCACCCACTTCGTCGAGAAACGCAGTGCCACCGTGGGCCTGCTCGAAGAGCCCCGGCTTGCGCTGCTTCGCGTCCGTGAAGGCACCACGCTCGTGACCGAAGAGCTCGCTCTCGAGCAGCGAGTCCTGAAGCGCCGAACAGGTGATGTTCACGAAGGGGCCCGCGGCGCGGCTGCTCGTCGCGTGAATCAGATGGGCTGCGACGTCCTTGCCCACGCCGCTCTCCCCCGTGAGCAGCACAGTGCTAGCGGCGCTGCGCCCCACCTTCAAGAGCAGCTCGCGCACGTCCACGATGGCCTTCGACCGGCCCACGAGCAGCTGTTCTGCCGCTCGGCGCCGAGCCGCTTCGTCGAGGCCGCCTGCGGCCGTCATCGAGCGCCCTACGCTCGCGTTCGTGTCGATGCTGAGCTCCACCCCCGTCCTCCCCCGGGCAGAGGTGTACGACAACCGTGCCGGTAGATCTAGCCCATTTATGCCACATGACTCAAATCCGAGTGGGGCATCTCGCATGCAATCGGGGGAAAACGCTGGGTCGACGCAGGATCCTCACCTTGACGTACCCCGTGATGGGTCATGTCATCGCACGTTGCCGACGTGGAGCATCCGCCGTTCGATGCGTGGAAATGGCAGCCAGGGTCGACGCCACGTCCTCGGCAGGAATGCTGTCCCGCCCGCGGCCAGTGGCCCGTGTCAGGTCGTTGAGCGACACCAGGCCGACGAGGCGTTGCCCGTCGAGGACGACGAGCCGGCGCACCTGGTGCTCACGCATCGCGCGCTCGGCAGCTTCGATGGAGTCCTTGGGCCCTACGCTGATGACAGGGCGGCTCATCACGTCGCCGATCGGAATCTGCGACAGGCTGAGCCCCTTGGTGTAGGCGGCCATGCAGATGTCTCGATCCGTGATCATGCCGAGAAGGCGTCCCCCTTCAGTGATGGGCACGCAGCCGCAGTCCTTCTCCCACATCACTTGTGCCGCTGCCGAGAGCGACTGGTTTTCATCACAGCAGGCAACTTCGCTCGTCATGACGTCCTGAACTCGCATGGCCATTTCTCCTGATCGCGCTGCGCGGTCGGCAGCGAACGAGCGCGTCCCCAGCAAGTCGTGCGCCAGGGGCTCGCGCCGCATGGCCATGGCGGCCGGCGGGCTCGCGCCTACCTCCGAAAGCAAGCAAGCTGGAGGTGCGTCGTGGAGCTCGTGCTCGGCTGTCTGAACCGCAACGGCGAGGGCGAGATCGAGGTGGTCGAGCGCAAGGGGCTCGGGCATCCGGACACGGTGTGCGACGCGCTCGCCGAAAGGGTGTCGTGCGCGCTGTCCGAAGCCTATCTCGAGCGCTTCGGCACCATCCTGCATCACAACGTCGACAAGGCCTTGCTCGTCGGAGGCGCCTCCCGGCCCGCGTTCGGTGGAGGCGAGGTCATCGAGCCCATCGAGATCCACTTGGCTGGGCGCGCAGTCAGCCGAGTCGGAGACGCAAAACTCGACGTGACCGAGCTCGCGCTCGAGAGCGCGCGAAGCTGGCTACGGCAAAACCTGACCCACATCGACGTCGCGCGGCACGTCAAGCTCTACAGCCACCTGCGCGCGGGCTCGGTCGACCTCCGCTCGCTCTACCGACGCGGCCAAGAGACGGAGACCCTCGCCAACGACACGTCCTACGGCGTCGGCTTCGCGCCCTTGTCCGCCCTCGAGAGCCTCGTGCTCGAGCTCGAGCGCGAGATCAACGACGTTCGCTTTCGCACGACACACCCCGAAGGCGGAGAAGACGTCAAAATCATGGCCTCGCGCCGGGGCGATCGGGTGGAGATCACCCTGGCGCGTGCTTTCGTGGGCAAGCACCTCTCAAACCTCGCGGCCTACCTCGACGCGAAGGCCGCCCTGACGCACTTCGCGGAAGAACGCGCGCGCGCACGCTTTCCCGAGGCGAGCGTGCGGGTCAACGCGAGCGATGGCGGCGACGCGGAGTCCGTCTATCTGACGGTCACGGGCACGAGCGCCGAAGCCGGCGACGACGGCGAGGTAGGTCGCGGCAACCGCGTGAACGGGCTGATCACGCCCTACCGTCCCATGAGCCTCGAGGCCGCGGCGGGCAAGAACTCGGTCAGCCACGCCGGCAAGCTCTACAACCTGCTAGCCCACGAGATCGCCGGAGCGCTGTGTCGCGAGCTCGGTAAAGAGGTGCGCTTCGCCCAGGTGATGCTGCTCAGTCGCATCGGCCATCCGATCCGAAAACCGCGCCTCGTGCACATCGAGCTCGAGCTCGACGAGCCCTCACGACTCGAGGGCCTGAGCCACGAGGTGAGGCAGGTTGCGTCGGATCATCTGAGTCGGGTGGGTGTGCTCTGGCAGCGAGTCTTGCGGGGCGAGCTGATGATGTACTGAGCTGCGCAGTGGCCGCACTCAGCGCGACGCCTTCAGCAAGTCGCGGATCTCCTCGAGCAGCACCTCTTGCCGCGGCGGAGGAGCGGGCGGCGCGGGCGCATCCTCCTTCTTGCGAATCGCGCCCATTGCCTTTTTCACGAGAAGAAACACGGCGAGGGCGAGCAGCAGAAACGAGATCAGATCCGTGACGAACTGACCGTAGTTGAGCGTCACCGCCACCGTCTCGCCCTCGGCCTCACGCAGCACGGCCCGCATCGCCTTGAAGTCGACCCGGCCGAGCAGAAGCCCGAGCGGCGGCATGAACAGATTGTCGACCAGCGACTTGACCACCGTACCGAAGGCCCCCCCGATGATGATGCCCACTGCCATGTCGATCAGGTTGCCCTTGAAGGCAAACTCTTTGAAGTCCTTGAACATGCCCCCTCCAGTTGCTTTCGTGGACGTACTCGCGCAGCGCTGCTCCCGCAAGCGGCGTGACGCTCAGAGCGCGCGGCGCATCTTGCAGTGCTCGATGCTCGCCTCGAAGAACCGCTCGCCCTCCGTCACGTAACCGAGCCGTTCGTAGAACGGGATGACTGCTGCCTGAGCGTTCAGGATCACGCTCACAAGACCCATGCGCTTGGCCTCTGCCTCGAGCGCCCGCATGAGCGCGCGCCCCACGCCCACGCCACGCATGGACGACGCGACGGCGACGCGCTCGGCCTTCGCCACACCCGCGACGACCCTGAGCCGCGCAGTGCCCACGAGCTCGGCGTCACGGTACGCAGCGAAGTGCGTGCAGCGCTCGTCGAGCCCGTCGACCTCGATCGACTCCGGCACCCCTTGCCCCTGCACGAACACCTCGTGCCTCAGCCTTTGGCATGCGGCGCGCTGCTCAGGGGCCGCAAGCTCGACCCGGATCGCTGTGCTGGTGGTCGTCATGCACGCGGTGTTTATCAAACGGACCCGCGCTGTGCATGGCGAGTGCCCGCCTCAGGGGCCAGAGCGCTCCGCCAGGGCGGCTCTCTAGCGGCCCGTGAGCGCGGCAGCGCCGATGATCAGCACGAGCGCACCAACCAGCCACAACAGGGGGCCCATGGCGCTCGAGCCCTCGCCATCCTCGGTCTCCGTCACGTTCTGCATGCTCTGCTCAGCCTTCTCTTCATCATTTCTCGACATGACACTCTCCTCGGCTCACGCCCCACGGGCGCACCGTCTGTTTCCGAATCGACACAGGAGGAGGTCGTCAGAGGTCGTCGTCGTCGTCACCACGACGCGGGAGCTTGCGTCGGGACACGCGCATGCAGCTACGAGAGCGGAACTGCGCCCTGCTTGCGCCGACGGGTACCCGGGCGCGGAGCCGCCGCACGGGGACGAAGCGCGTGGGCACGAAGGCCGGAGGCACTCCCAGCCTGAGCGGCGCTTGCTCCTTGAGCGGCTCGGCCTTCGCCGTCTGGGCCGCTGCGATGGGCAAGTGCTCGACGTGCTGCGATACGGAGCCCTCGCCCCAGGACACGAGATTGCCGGAGCTGAACGCGGCTGCCGAAAGCAGCGCGAGCGAGAGGACGAGGCGGAGCACCGACGTGAGCACCGAGCTTCACGCTACGTCCCCGGCGTGGCAAAAGCAACCTGCCACGAAGACCCCCGTCACCTCACGGGGTATGCTGCGATCCCGCCTACGGATGGGGGCGCATCCCTGCGAGTTTCAAGGCCCACGTGTCGACCCAAAGCCCATCGCAAAGCCTGATCAGCAGCGCCCTCTCCCCGAGCGCAACCTTCCTCGTGGGCGCCTTCGCCGCGACCCTCGCCCTCGACCTGTGGAGCCTCGGCAGGGAGACCTTCGATCTCGTGTTCACGGCCCTCCAGAGCGCCCTGCTCCTTCTGTGGGCCAAGACGGTCTTGACGCTCGATGCCTCGGAGAATCAGCAAGACAGGGGCACGCAAGCTCGACGCCGCCAGCGCTACTGGCACGTCGTGTTGATCGCGCTCGCCGTCTACACGGCGTTCGAGAAGTGGCGGGTGGTGTTGGAAGGGGCCGAAACCCGGAGCGCGCACCTTGCGTCCTACCGCATCCTCACGGGCGCCTTGACCACGATTGCGCTCGTCGGCCTGTTCGGCCGCGGCAGTCGGTTCGCGCGCTTCTTCGTGGCGATGGCCGACCATCCGGCGCGTCTGATGACGCTGTCCTTCGCGCTCTCCGCGCTCGGAGGCGGCTACCTGTTGACCCTTCCGGCGTCCCTCCATCACATCGAGGACGCGTCCTTCATCGACGCCCTGTTCACCGCCACGAGCGCGGTGTGCGTGACGGGCCTCGCCGTCAACACGATCTCCGAGACGTACACCTGGTTCGGCCAGTGCGTGATCCTGGCGCTGATTCAGATAGGTGGCCTCGGCATCATGGCCCTCTCGGCGTCGTTCGTGATCCTCGCGGGGCGACGCATGAAGGCCAAGCAGAGCGCGATGCTCGCCGAGATGATCGACGCCGAGTCGCTCAACTCCCTGCGCCGCACCCTGCTCACCATCGTCGTGTTCACGTTGCTGATCGAAGCCTTCGGTGCGCTCGCGCTCTACGAAGCCATCGATCTCTCGGCAGCCACCCCCCGCTTGCGCGCGACCGATCACGCGTTCGCCACCGCGCATCCCGCGTGGATCGCCGTCTTTCACTCGGTGAGCGCCTTCTGCAATGCGGGCTTTGCGCTGACCCGCGACAGCATGGCCCACTATGTCGCCTCCCCCTTCGTATGCGTCGTGCTGATGCTGCTGATCACCCTGGGCGGCATCGGCTTTCCAGTCATGCTCGAGCTCACGCAGCACCTTCGCGCTCGCTTCTCCAAGCATCGGCCTCCGCGCATCAGCTTGCACACGCGCATCGTGCTGACGACCTCGGCCAGCCTCGTCGCGCTGATCGCCCTCGCCTTCGGCGTGCTCGAGTGGACAAACAGCCTGCGCGACCTCAGCTGGCCAGTGCGCGCGCTCTCGGCGTTGTTCCAATCCGTCACGCTACGCACCGCGGGCTTCAACACCGTCGACATCGGCCAGCTCGAAAACGCCACGCTGCTCGCCTGCTGCCTGTTCATGCTGGTGGGCGCAAGCCCGGGCGGCACCGGCGGTGGCATGAAGACCACGACCATCGCGGTGTTGTTTGCGGCATTTCGCGCCGAGATGCGCGGAGACAAGGACCCCACCCTGCTCGACCGCAACGTGCCTGTGCCCATCGTCAATCGGGCGGTCGCGGTCGCATTCGTCTCGCTGGCCATCCTCACGAGCATGTTGTTCACGCTGTTTCTGACCGAAGAGCACCCGCCCATGTCGCTGTTCTTCGAGGCCGTGAGCGCCTTCGGCACCGTGGGGCTGTCGACGGGAATCACGGCTGACCTGAGCCGCGCCGGAAAGCTCGTCATCACGCTGACCATGCTCGTGGGTCGCGTCGGCCCACTCACGATCGCGCTGGCGGCCGCACGCCGTGGACAGCGGCGAAGCTACGTGCTGCCCGAAGAACGGGTCATGATCGGTTGAAAGGAATCTCGCATGAACAGAAGCGACAAGAAGCGTGTGCTGGTGCTCGGCCTCGGTGCTCTGGGCATGTCGCTCGTCGAGACCCTGTGGGATTCGGACGAAGTGGAAGTGATCGCCGTCGACGACAGCGATGAGCTCGTCGATCGCGTCAAGACTCAAACCGCCGCCTGCTACGTGGGTGACGTGACGAGCGAGAACATGCTCGAAAGCATCCGCGCCCGCGATGCCGACTGCGCCGTGGTCACCTTTGGAGAGCACTTCGAGGCCAGCGTGCTCGCGGTGGCGACGCTCAAGAAGCTCGGCGTGCGCGAGATCGTGGCGCGGGCGATCACGTCCCGTCAGGCCGAGATCCTACGCACGATCGGGGCCACGCGCGTGCTCGAGGTCGAGCGCGAGATGGGGGCGCGGCTTGCGGTGGAGCTGACGACCATCGCGTCTTCAGAGATGCTCGACTTCGCCCACGGCTATCGGGTGGTGCCCTGGGCGGCGGAGGGCAAGCTCGTCTGCAAGACCCTCGCCGAGGCGGCCCTGCGCGCGCGCTACGACGTGACGGTGCTGGGTGTGCGACGCGACGGGCTGCCTGGTCACGCGGCCGAGGCAAAGCGCCTCACCCCCACGGGCGCCGACTACGTGATCAGCGCCGGCGACACGCTGATGGTGGTGGGCGACGAGCAAGCCATCGGGCGCTTCCTCGCCGAGCAATGACACGACTGCGCTGAGCCCGAGTCCCGTGCGGCTGCTCGTCACGAGACTCGGGTGCACCTTGTCCTGGGGCCTCACCGCGCTCTTGTGTTATGACGCATCGAGACTCGGAGCTCGATGTGCCGCCATCCATCCCACCTCCAAGCAACGATCCATCCTGGTACAAGGACGCCATCATCTACCAGGTGCACATCAAGGCGTTC
>CAYNOM010000025.1:0-21866 GCA_964398415.1 uncultured Polyangiales bacterium
CGTCTGTGCGAATTTCTTCGGCTTGATCTTGTGCTCCTGGCTCGCACCGAGCAGGTCGTACAAGAACGCCACATCGAGCTTGAGCACCTCGACGAACTCGACGATGCCGCGATTGGCGATGTTGAACTCGCCGTCGAAGTTGAAGGCACGCGGATCGGAGTCGGAGCCGTACTCGGCGATCTTACGGTAGTTGATGTCGCCGGTGAGCTCGGTCGAGTCTTGGTTCTTTTCGTCTTTGGGCTGGAACGTGCCGATGCCGATGCGATCTTGCTCGCTCATCACGAGGCGCTTGACGCGGATGTGCTGGGCGATGACCTTGCCCCAGTCGCCGCCGTGTTTCTCCATCAGGCGCTGGAAGATGAAGCGGCAGGCTGGGTCGAGGTTACCGTCGACCTTCACGCGCGCCTTGTCGTTACCCAGCTTGAGCGAGGCTATGGCCTTGTCGCGCCACTCGGGCGGAATCAGGCGCAGCGGCTCTTCGTGCATGGGGCAGGGAAACTCGCCCACATGATCGCCGCTCGACACGAGCCCCGTGCCCTCGAGGTTCACCCACTTGAAGGTGTAAAGGGCTCCCTCGGGCGTGCGCGAGTAGTGCTCAGCGCCCTTCTTCAGCAGGCGCGCGATGGTGCTCTTCGAAGAGCCGACCGGGCCGTGCAGCAGGATCACGCGCTTCTCGGGTCCGTAGCCAGCCGCCGCGGCTTGCAGCACGTGCACCAGCCGCATCAGCGGGATGTCGAGGCCGAAGATGGCGTCTTTGCCCTGATCGAGCGGGTCGGCGAAGAAGGGGTAGCGCTTGAGGCGCTTCTTGTTGTCGATGTACTCCTCTTCGCCGTAGCGCATGATCATGTCGTACAGGCGCTGGAACGCATTACGCGTCACCTGCGGGCGCTCGCGCACGACTTGCAGGTAGTCCTCGAAGCTGCCTTCCCAGTGCAGGTCACGGTACTGGTCGTAGTCCTGCAAGGACGCGATGCGCGAAACCATCTCGTTCATGTGTGGTCACCCCCAGGGACGACAAATGCGTCTCGTTTCATAAGGTAACACACGGGATGTGAGGCTTGCGCCTCCGCTTTGTGCTTCGAGCATCAGACGTCGTCCGGGCCGCGACCCGTCGACCCCACCTCGGCCCTCGCGTGCTACCTTTCGGGACGTGCCTTTGGAGCTTTCGACCGCGCTCGAGCTCGACCAGATGCTTGCGCAGGTCGCGCAGCTCGCTCGTCCGGTGCCATCCCTCGCCCCCGAAAACGCGGCCCACGAGCGCGCACGCCTCGTGCAATGTCTGCAAAGGGGTGAGGCGCCCGTACCCGCACCCGCGCCCGGCGTGGGGAGAAGGCGCATCGACCCCGCGGCCTATCGCATGATCGACGAGGCCCGGGCCCGCGGTACACACTGCGTGCTCGGGCGGCTGTACCTCGATCGCATCGCCGAGCTCGAGCTCGACCTCGCGATTCTCGATGCCTGGGGCGATGCGAGGCGCGTGCGGCCCATCTCGGCGCGCCGCTACGGACGTGGTGATGAGCTCGTGGAGCTCGATTCCGGCCCTGCGCCGCTCGGCGAAGTGGCGCGGGGGCTGCTTGCGCGCTTGCCGGTGGGCGCTGCAGAGGAGCGCGCGCTGCCCGCCATGGGGCGGGGCGACGAGCCGTCGGTGGCGCGTTTGATCAGCGCGGCGGCCCTCGGCATCGGTCTCGACGTCGACGTGCGCATCGAACCGCGCCTGTCGTCGCTGGCAGCGGCGGGTGAGCGAACGGTGTTCCTCGCTCCGCGCAACTTCACCCTGCTCGAGGCGCGGCGGCTCGTCGCCCACGAGGTGTTCGGTCATCTGGTGGCCGCGGCCAATGCTCGGGCGCAGCCCCTCAGGCTGTTGTCGGTGGGCGTGGCGGGGGCCTTTGCCGATCAGGAGGGCGTCGCGCTTCTGCTGGAGGAGCAGCTCGGGGTGCTGTGCAGCGAGCGCCTCCGCACCCTGGCTGCACGTGTCGTAGCCACCCATCTGTTGTTCGCGGGAGCCTCGTTCGTCGACACGGCGCGCGCGCTGTTCGGTGAGCACGGCTTCGACGCCCATGCAGCCATCGCCATCACCGAGCGCACCTACCGAGGCGGCGGCGTGGCGCGGGACGCGGGCTACTTGGCTGGCTATCTGCGGGTGCGTGCGGCCGTGCGCTCGGGGTCAGCCACGCTCGACGAGCTGCGCATGGGGCGCGTGTCGCTCGCGTCGCTTTCGGCCCTACGCGAGCTCGTGGCAGCCGGCGTGCTGCGCGAGCCCTGTTACCGTCCGAGTCTTTCCGTGAGCCGACGGCTCACGCTCTCGGGCACGAGCCCCGTGACGTCGCCACCCAACGCGGCCGCCTCTTTCACGATGTTCGAGCTGACGTAGAAGTAGGCGTCGTTGGCCATCAAGAACACCGTCTCCATGCCCTCGTACAGGTGGCGGTTCATGTTGGCCATCTGCAGCTCGTATTCGAAGTCGGCCACGGCGCGCAGCCCGCGCAAGACGACCTTCGCATTCTTCTTGCGGCAGTAGTCGACGAGCAAGCCATCGAAGCTGTCGAACTCGATCCGGGGCTCGTTGCCCACGGCTTCGCGGATCATGTCGATGCGCTCCTGTACCGAGAACATCGAGCTCTTCTTGGGGTTGCTGAGAACCGCCACGACCAACCGATCGAACACGACGAGCCCGCCCTGGATGATGCTGACGTGACCGTTCGTGATGGGGTCGAAGGAGCCTGGATAGATTGCGGTGCTCATCGCCGGTCGTCTCCGAGTGCGAGCAGCGTCACGGCGGTGTCACCATAGCGGTAGCTCGACACGGTTAAAAAGCTCTGGGGCAGGTCTACAGTCTGTTTCGCGGCATGCTCTAGCAGAAGGATCGCATCGTCCGCCAGCAGTCCACCTTCACACAGGGTCGAGACAGCCGCGAGCGCGGACGTGAGCTCGGCGTAGGGGGGATCGGCAAACACGAGCGAAAAGGGGGCGCGGGCCAGGACAGCGCGCTGCCCTCGCTCGCGCGTGACGTCCTCGCGCAGGATGTCGACTGCGTCGGCGATGCCCAGGCTCTCGGCGCTCGTGCGCAGGGCCGAGGCGACGCGGGCGTCTCTCTCGACGAACGTGACGGAGCTTGCGCCCCGCGACAGGGCCTCGAAGCCGAGGGCGCCGGTACCTGCGTACAGGTCGAGCACTTTTCGTCCCACGAGCGCGTCGCGCGCGTCGAGGGCGGAGGCGATGGCCTCGCGAACGCGCTCGGAGGTGGGACGCGTGACGTTGCCGGGCGGCCCCGGAAAGCGCCGGCCACCCAGTTTGCCGCCGACGATGCGCATGCTGGACCTGGCCTAGAACCTGAGGCTCGCGGACAGGCCGCTCACGCTGCGAGACAGGTGCGGGCGCAGGGCCACGCTGCCCGCGCGTTCGGGCTTCTTGTCTGTGAGCAGCAGGTAGGCGCCCACGCCGCCCGCGACGATGGCGCTGCCCAAGAAGACGTACTGAAGCACGACCAGCGTGTCGGCCTCGCTGCACAGGTCGACCGCCGAGCGCTCGAGGTCGGCGAAGGCCGGGCTCTCCATTTCCTTGAGGCCATCGCGCGCCAGGGCACAGGCGTCGGCAGGCCCCCCGTCGGAGGGCTTGGGGTAGAGATTTCGATACTTGGTCAGATCGCTGTCATCGTTGATGAAGTCGATGCGAATCCAGGTGTAGGCGGTGGCGATCGTCATGGCCCCGGCGAGGCCCACGGCGCTCCAGCCGAGGATCCGGCGCAGGTTTCTCGGGTGCTCACGTGCGTCGTCTTCAGGCGCAGCCTGCGCTGCGTCGGCGGTCGCCACGGAAGGGGCGCTGCTGAGCGGCAGGCGCACGGTGGAGGTCTCCGCCTCGAATACGGCCACCGAGCTCTGGCCGCGGCGGGTGGGATCGCTGATGACGATGTTTCGGTGGCCCACCGCGACGCCCGCGACGAGCAGCTCAGCGCGTGCGTCGAGCACGCCCACCTGCTTGTCGTCGACGTACACGCGAGCGCCGGGCGCGTTGCTGATGATGCGCAAAGCGCCCACGGCTTCGATGCCGCCGAGGCGCTTGGCAAAGCCGGTCATGGTGGCCTTGAGAGCGAAGCCTTCGAGCCGGTCGGGGGTCACTTGATCGGTGATCGTCGACTCGACCTGTCCCGTGATCGCGTCGAAGTTGAACAGGGCGATCTCGATTTGGGGGCCGCGCCGCAACATGGTGCCGTAAACCAGGCGATCGACCTCGAGCGTGCCAGCGATATCGGCCATGCAACGCGCGTCGGGTTCGTCGCAGGCGTGAGCGAGGCTCATCTGGGCCAGCGAGATGTCGCGATCGCTGACTTTCCAGGAGGGCACCTGCTTTGCCCCCTCGCGCAGGGCCACGGAGACCTCGCGGGCCTTTTCGTCCTCGCCGTCGAGGGCGCGCACCCCGAGCACCACCACCGAGCTATCGGCCCGGACAGGACTCGCAAGCAGCGCGCCCAACGTGAGCGCACCCAAAGCCACAAAAACTCGCCAGCAATTCATCCGATTCCTCGCGCGGAACATACTGCCCCGATCACAGGGCTCGCAATGTTTTCTACCCTTGCGGCACTGCTGAGAACGTGTCCAGCTACGCGCCGAGATGCGAGGGGCTCAAACCGACGTCTGCGGCTGCTTTCCCACGGGCCGCCATTATCCCGGAATCGCTGACATCCTAGCCCAAGTGGGGGCCAAGGTGGAGGGCCTGTCTTCGGCCTTCGAGCCCCAGGTGCCCTGGGTGGCGCTGCCCTTGGCCGTGATCGACTTCGAGACCACGGGCTTCGACGAGAACCACGATCGCGTGGTCGAGGTGGGCGTGGCCTGTTTCGTGGACGGCAGGCTCACTGGGACGAAGAGCTGGCTGGTCCAGCCGGGGATGCCGATCCCGGAAGGGGCGGTCAACGTCCACGGCATCACCGACGCCATGGTCGCCGAGGCCCCGCGCTTCGAGCAGATCGCCGACGAGCTCAAACAGGCGCTCGTGGGGCACCTGCCCGTGGCCTACAACGCAACCTTCGACCGCAAGTTCATGCACATGGAGATGACGCGGGCCGGGATCGTGCGCGACTTGCCACCCGCAGTCGATCCGCTCGTCACGTGGGTCGACCCCTTGGTTTGGGTGCGTGAGCTGATGGCTGAGGAAAAGAGCAAGCGCCTCGGTGACGTATGCGAGAAGCTGGGCATCCCCTTGAGTGACGCCCACCGCGCCTGGGCTGACGCCGAAGCCGCGGGCCGCGTGCTGATGGCGCTCGCCGAGCGCATGCCGCGTACCTACGCCGAGCTGATTCGCATTCAGGATCAATACGCCGCGCGGCAGGAAGCCGAGATGGCCGATTGGCGACGCCGTCGCACCTGAGCACGGCGCGCTGTATGCTGCGCCGCTAGCTCTTGTTGTGGAGGACGGCCACGTGACCACGGATCCTGTCGATTTCATTTCCAACGTCATTCCCGAGATCTGGAACGCGGCTGAGGAGGCCATGCGCACGCTCGCGGGCTCCGGGGATGCAGAGGCAAAGCAGCGCCATGCAGACCTCGTTCAGAATGAGGGGGCCCTGCGCGTGGTGCTCGAGGGCAAGGGCGGAAGCGAGCTGTTTCTCGCCGTGGTGAAGGGGCGCATGCAGGCGAGTAAGAGCGCGCCGAGCGTGCCCGTGCTGGTGGCGCTGGCCGTGCCCTACGAAGCCATCGAGCTCGGCCTCGAAGAGCTGGAGAGCGAGATCGACGCGGCGCTGCCCAAGGCCAAGCGTCGCCTCGCGCGCATGCGCCCGGGCAAAGCGAAGGTGCTACTCGACAAGCTCACGAGCGAGAACCTGCGCTTTCATCAGGTGATCAAAGACACGCCCGACTTCGACGAAGTGCGCATCAAGATCACGATCGGTGGCAGCGAGCCGCCACAGCAGCCGACCTTCACCGTGACGATCGACTACGACGTGTTCGAGGAGCTGCGCTCAGGCAAGCTCAAGCCCCAGGCGATGATGAGCAAGCTACAGCTCTCGGGCGACGCCTCCCGTGCGATGCAGCTCGGCATGGAGCTGATGCAGGGACGCGGCTGAAGGGACCTCGCCTTCCCGCACATAGAGGCGCGAATCGAACAGCCCCAACGGAGGTACCGCGATGCGGTCGATCGCCCTGGCCCTCTGCGCCACCTGTGTCGTCAGCCTTTCCGCTTGTGCCCACCAGTCTTCCTCGCGAGTCGAGCGGCCCGATCTCTCGGAGCGCGCCGAGGTTGGGAGCATGCAGGCGCCGCGCCTCGCCGGCTTTCCAGGCCTGAAATTCAAGCCCATGCCCTCGGCCTATGCCGGGGTCGCTCACCCGAGTCCGTGACGTGGACCGCCTGTTCATCGTCGTCGCATTGCTCGTCAGCGTGTCCACGCAAGCTCGGGCTCAGCAGACGCGCCCGCCGCGCGGCGCCTCCCAGGCTACGGACGGCCTGAGCACCACGCCACCGTCGGACACGGTCGAGGCCTCCTCGTGCCTGGGCTTTGCCGTCGAAGACTGGCATCGCGGGCCGGGATCGATCTGTCTGCGCGTCGTGTTCGAGCAGCTGCGAAACTCGCTCGGGTTGCGCTTTTGGACCGGCGCTGAGCAAGTCGCGGACTGAGAGCTCCGCTGCGCCTCAGCGCGCGCGCACGCGCAGCCTCACGTCGTGGAGCGGGCGGCAGTACACATGCAGCCGCACCTGCTCTACCAGGGGACGATCGAGCAAGCCGTGGTCCTCCACGACCTCGAGATCCACGTGTTCGAGGACGGCCTCCATGACGGCCACCATCTCCTCGACGGCGAGGTTTCGGCCTTGGCACATGTGCTGGCCGCCGCCGAACGGGAGAAAGCGCGGAGCCTCTCTCGGGGCCGCGCCGCGGTGCACGGGGCAGCCCTGAGGTGCCGCGCCGTGGGGCTTTGGGATCGGAGCGCGCAAGAGCTCCTTGGGGTCGTCGCTCTCGAGCTGCCATCTGTCCGGATCGAAGCGCTCAGCCGCCTGCCAGGCGGCCGGGTTTCTGTGGCTGAAGAAGGGCGAGATCGCGACCGACGCGCCCTTCGGGATGTGCACGCCCTCGTTCACGTCGTCGCTCTTGACGACGCGCGAGAAGAGCTGGGGCACGCCTGGGTGCAGGCGCATCTCTTCCTTCAAGCACTGCAGCAAGCGTCGGCGCTCGGTGCGTAGCTCGTGGCAGCGGCCGTCCTTCGCCGTGCGATACAGGGCCCAGAACAACACGGCCGTCGGTGCGTGGGCCAAGAGGTACACGGAGGCGTTCTGCAGGGCCTCTTCATGGGTCATCTCGCCGGCGGCCTCTTGAGTTTTGCAGATGTGGCCGACCGAGCCTTGCTTGGTGCATTGGGCGAGGGCCTGCGTCACGCGGCCGTGCAGGCGATTGACGGCAGCGCCGTCCCCGCCGAAGGGGAAGGAGGGAGGCGTGAGCAATCGATCGACCAGGTCCGCGAAGTTGTCGGGGCCGTCTTCGAAGCAGCCAAGGCGCGTTCCGAACACGATGTGCCCGCGCACCTCGACGATGATGCGGAACAGCTCCGCCATGAGATCGATCTCTCCGCGCGCCTTCCAGCTCTGCATGCGCTCGGCCACGAGCGCGGAGATCGCAGGCAGATCCGCGCGGAAGTCGCTGGCGAAGTACTGGTTGAACAGCAGGCGATAGCTCAGCCACGACTCTCCCGAGCCCGCGCCCAAGATCGACTTCAGGTTGAACGGACGGAAGGTGGCGAGCTCCGCTTTGGCGTAGGTCTCGGGATGCTTGAAGGCCCGCTCGATCATGGCCGGATCACGAAGAATGAAGTTGTGCGTGCCGAACCAACCGTAGGCGCGGTAGTGGGCATAGCGGGGCTCGTGGCCAAACACGCGCTCGACCACGCGGTGATACGCCTCGAATCCCTCTCGGCCCAAGAGCACGCCGAAGCGGACCCCGGCGTTGCGATACAAGGCGACGCCAAGCCCGACCAGCACGCCCATGAACGACAGAGCCGCCCACACGTGCGCCACGTGCAGGTGCTCGAACCAGAACGCGATGCTTGCGCTGATCAACACGCAAGCGAGCCCGATCAGGCGCCATCCCCACTTCACGAGGAACAGGAAAGAGCGCGAGACATCGTACTGAAAGGGCTCGATCAAGCCGTGGGCTTCGAGATCGTAGGCGGCAAGCCCGACACCCTTGCCGAAGGCTGCGGCGAATTCGTGGTAGTCGATCGCGCCGTCGTTGTCGTTGTCGCACTCCTTGAGCAGGCGCTCGACGAGCTCGTCGCTCAGATCGAACCCCATGCCGCGGAGGCCTGCGCGGATCTCATCGGCTGAGATGGTGCGACTACCATCCGCGTCCCAGTGCTCGAAGAACGCGGCCAAGGAGTGCTTCGTTCGCATGTGCAGGCGCCTCGCTCGTTTGCGGGCCGCGTCCCCACATGCGGCCTGAAAGGCCGATCGTGCCTCAAGCCCTGCGCGAGAGGTGTCCCGTTCGTGCCGAGGCGCTCGTGCGTGCCGAGCGATTTGTGAGTGACCCTGCTTTCGTGCCTTAGCGACGCGCACCGAATCCCACGGCAGGTACGCCTGTGGGACAAGAGCTCACGGACGAAAGGCGCGCGCTTCGATCACTGCAAGAACACCGGCGGATCGACGGGCTCGTCGTCGCTGGGCGGCTCGTCGTCGCTCGGCGGATCCGCATCCACCGGAGGCTCGCTCGGAGCATCCGAATCGCCGGGCTCGCAGCTATCCAGGGGCGCATCGAAGCGCTCGCCGTAGCCAGGGCCATCGCCGCTCGCGTTGGCGCCCGCCTTCACCCACACGCCCACGATCTCGCCCTCGGCGCTGAAGCTGTTCTCCTGCCCGGACAGTCCCTCGACGCGCTTGCGCGTGCCGTCTGCGAGCTCGATCACGACGTTCGAAAGATCCTTGCACGTGATCACGGTGATCTCGTCGCAGTCGAACGCCACCGCGATGGGGCCTGTGTTTTCGCCCTGCGGGCAGTCGAGGTCGTCGATGCTGAGCTCGTCGGCGACGTCGCCTTGCTCCGCGCTGCCCGCATCCTGGGCGCCTGCGGCGGCGGCGCGCTCGGCTTCAAAAGCGGCTTCGCGCTCCTCCGCGGTCAGGGAGGCGTTCGAGCCACCGGGGGTGCTCTCATCCGCGCCGCACGCGGCGACGAGGGCCAGGCTGAGCCAGAGTAGGTTTCGCTTCGCAGAGGCCATGCGTGCTCCTTCGGGGAAAAGTCTGAGAGCACAGTGCGAGCGGCTGCGGACGCGGTTGAAAGAGAGTCTCGGTGTTCGTCGTTTTGAGGCCCAAGCTGTGTGATGCCCCACCGGAAAGGGGCATCCACGGCCTACACGAGGGGGCGGAGGCTCAGTAGCCGCTGCAGAATGGACCGCTTCCGCTCGTCCCGCTCATGAAGTTCGAGCACACGAAGGCGGGCGGCCCGTAAGCAAACCAGTCGAGGCTCGCGTCGAGCTTCGTGGTGCAGCGCGTGCCGGTGGTGGCGCCCTCGACTGCGAGGCAGCTCTTCGTTCCGTCGGTGTCGATCTTGACGCTGCTGCCCGCGAGCTGAGCCGAGCCCTCCTGGCGCAGGCAGTGGGCGGTGGCGTCCTGCTCCGTCCAACCGAGCTTCGTCGGGTAGTCGATGCAGGCGGGGCCGTTGGCGTTGGGATCGGTGTAGCGGCAGGTGATGATGCCGGTGAGCGTAGGCTCGCAGGCCGCATTCACCTCCTCGACGCTGCCTTCGCAGTCATTGCCGAGCCGGCCGTCACCGTAGCCACGCGTTCCGTCGTCGTTGACGCAGCGCTCTTCGTAGCCGCTCTCCTCGCACGACGGGGAAGTGCCGAACTTGCCGAAGCTACCGTACTTCGGCTGCGTCTCGCAGTTGGCGCGCGCGCTGGCTTCGGTCCAGCCACCTGCCTCGGAGTAGTCGATGCAGAAGTCGCAGGGCTGGAACAGGCCGGGTAGGTTGCTGCAGCCAAAACCCGTGTCGGTGACCTTGCAGCTCCAGATTTCGGGCTCCTTGAGGCAAGCGAAACTGCCCGTGCAGCTCGCCTCGAGCGCGCTGCACGAACCGCTCGTGTAGACGTCGACCGCTCCATCCGAGGTGGTGCACGTGGCCACCGCCCCCTCGGTGTCGCAAAAGCCGACGTTCACCGTGCCGCCCTTTGCGTCGCAGGCGCTCTTGGCAGCGGCTTCGCTCGTGTTGAAGGGGAAATTGCGGCAGCCAGGCTTTCCACTTGCGGGAGATTGCACCACGCAGCTGCGATCAGGCTCGACGCCCGCGCACACCCACGAGGCACAGCTCGCGTTCTGCCCACCCACGCCGAAGTTGTTGCATGCCCAAGCACCGGAGGTCTGCGCCGCGGCATTGCAGCCGCCCTCATAGCTGTACTCGCGATCACCGCGACCGTTCACGCAGTAGCCGTTCTGTCCGGCTTCGGTGCAGCTGCCCTCCGCGAAGGCGATGGTCTTCCCCTTGTCGGCTTGCACGAGCGCCTTGCAGTCGGCTTCCGCGGCGGCTCGGGTCCACGTGCCGCTGTACTGCTTGCAGCCGCTCACGTCGTGGCCGACCGCGTCGGAGGCGATGCCGTTCACGTACTCGCACCGATACGTCTTTTGGTCGCCATCGCTCGGGGCGTCGCAGCTGTCGCCTTGGCCCGCGTCGGTGTCGGGCGTGCCCGCGTCCGTGCCCGCTCCGCTGCAGTTGCGCTCCCAGCTCTGCGACTCGTCCGAAAGGCACACCCAGCCGGCCTCGTCAGGGACCACTTTGTCGCAAGCCCACGAGCCGCTGCCGCCCTGGGAGTTCATGATGTTGCAGTCGGAGTGGTAGGCGAAGTCGCGGCTGCCGTGGATGTCCGAGCAATAACCGACGGCGCCCGTGCCGTCGCAGGGCCCGGCGGCCACCATCACACTGCCTTCGAGTGCGGGAAAGATCTCGTCGCAGGCGGCCTGCGCCTCCGCTTCGCTGACCTCGGGCGGAAAATCTCTGCAGCCCTGGATCTGGGGCAGGCCCGAATCGGGCGGTGCCAGGATGCCGCTCGCGATGCGGTTGATGTAGGTGCAGTGAAAGCCGCGTGCGGCGTCGGCACTCACGTTGCACTGCGGCCCCGCGTCAGGCTCAGGGGCCGGGGCGGCGTCCTTTTCATCGGCCGTGCCCGAATCCATGTCGGCGCCGGCGTCGGGGCTCGGGTCGCCCTCACCGGTGATCGAGTCTTGGCCCTGTTGACCCGGCCCGTTTCCGCCCCCTGAGCCAAACGCGGCGGTCTTGCGCTGCGGCGGATCAGCGCACGCGGCAGCGAGCAGGCCGAGGCAGAGAGGGGTCACGATCCATCGGGAAGCTGAACGCATCTGCGCGTCTCCTAAGCGGGTAGGGGGAACGAACCGAGAGCAGGTACAAGTACAGTGGCGCCGGGGCCACTACTCTATGGTACGAGCGCACCAAATCCACTGCGGCACCTGCATTTCGTCCTGGGTGGTGGATTTCCCCCCGTTGACGAATGTGGCTCCTGCTGCCACGGTCGATCTCTCCCATGCGACTGACGCTGCCACCTGCCCGCCTTGCGGCATTGCGAATGGGCCAGGCCCGATACACGCCCCTCGTGCGTATCGGCGAGGGCGGCATGGGTGAGGTGTGGCGGGGGCTTGCCACCTTTTCCGACGGCCACGCCGAGGAGGTGGCCATCAAGCGTGTGCAGCCCTGGCTATCGGATTCGCCACGGCACCGCACGATGCTCGAGGACGAGGCGCGCCTCGGCATGCTCTTGCGCCACGACAACATCGTGCGCGTGTACGACGCGCGCATGCAGGGCTCGTTCATCATCGTGATGGAGTACGTGCGAGGCATGTCGCTCGCCCACGTGGTGCAGGCGCTCAGTGCGCCCATGCCCGTGGCCATGGCCCTGCACATCGCGCGCGAGCTCGCCTCGGCGCTCACCCATGCCCATGAGGCCGTGGATGAAGCGGGGCGCAGCCTCGAGATCATTCACGGCGACATCTCGCCCCACAACGTGCTCGTCTCGACGGAGGGCGACGTCAAGCTGATGGACTTTGGCCTCGCGCGCACGACTGCAAACGTGATGCACCGAGACCCGCGACACACGACTGGCAAGCCCGGCTACATGGCACCCGAGGTCGTGGCGCATCGACACTGGAGTCAGGCGGTCGATCTGTTCGCGGTCGGCGTCGTGCTGTGGGAGTGCCTGTCAGGCCTGCGTCTGTTTCGCGGAGCCACGCCCCAAGCGAGCATGGCGCTCGCGCGCCGTTGTCAGATCCCAGCTCTCGGTCGCGATGACGTCACCGAGCGTTTGTCCTCGCTGCTTTACCGTTTGCTCGCGAAGCGCCCCGAAGACCGACCCGCGTCGGCGCGCGCCTTGGGGCTCGAGCTCGATCGCATCCTATCGCTGATGGATCACGGCATCGGCCGTCTCGGTGCGAGTGCGATCGTGCACCGCATCCAGGCCGATCAGCGGCGTCAGCGCTACGTGCCGAAGCACAGCATTCCAGTGTTGCGTCCTGACGTCGACTCCGATGACGCCATCACGACCCAGCATCGAAGCCTCGCCTGATTGCGTGTAAGCTCGCGCTGATGTCGCGTCGTCTCACCTTCAGCTACTGGTCTGATCCCCTGTGCATCTGGGCCTTCGTGGCGCAGTCGAAGCTCGATCGCATTCTCGAAGCCCACGGTGACAGGCTCGAGGTGGCCTATCGCATCGTGCCGGTGTTTGGCAGCGTGCCTCAGCGCTTCGCCCAGGGGCCGTGGGCCAAGGAGGGCGTGCAGGGAAGGGTGGCGGCGACGGAGCGCATCGCGCGCGAGCATGGTCATCCCGAAGTGAGCGGTGAGATCTGGCTCTCGGATCCTCCGTCTTCCTCTTGGGCGGCCGGTGCAGCGCTGAAGGCGGTGTTCACGCTCGAGGCCAAGGAGCGTGTGCCGCAGGGGACGGCGGCCGAGTACCAGTGGCAGATGCGAAGGCGCTTCTTCGTCGACAATCGCAACGTGGCGCGCCGCGGCGAGCAGCTCGCGCTGGCCGAGGCCTTGGCCGTGCCTCGGCACGAGCTCGAAGCGCTGCTCGATGATGGCAGCGCGCTCTCAGCCTTGTGGGAAGACTACGCCGACAAGGAGACGCTCCGCATCCAGGGCTCGCCCACCTACGTGTTCGAGGGCGGGCGCGCCCAGCTGTACGGCAACTTCGCCTTTGGCATCTTGAGCGCCACCGTGGACGAGCTCCTGCGCGGAATGGGCGTGGGCTCGAGCGCCTGCTGAGCCTGTGCGCGCGGGCTCTATGCCTCGTCGGCGTTCGCGGTTGCAGGACGCGACAGGCTCGCAGCCTGCGCGCTCCGTGCGCGCGCGATGAAGGCCTCTTGGGCTTTTCCGCGCGTGACGGACGCGAGCAGGAGGCACGCGCCGAGCACGAACGAGGCGCGGTAGCCATCCTGCGACAGCTGCCCGCTCGCGCATTCGATGGCAGACACGACGCTCTGGGCCGCGACGCGCTGGGCGATGGCGTCGGGGTCGGCCCAGGGCTCGAGCTCACCGAGCTCGCGCATACGCTGAAGGTGCTCTGCCGTTTGGCCTTGGATCTGCACGCTGAGCTGAAACGCGAGCCTCTGCCCGAGGCCCGAGCCGAGGAAAGCCAGCATCAGCGCGCGTTCGTCGTCTCCGGGACCCGAGAAGCCGTGCGAAAAGCCCTCGATCAACGCGAGCAGCTGCGCGTGCCCCTCGACCGACCCGCGCGCGGGCTCACTGTGCGTCGCACGTGCCATGTAGGGCTGCATGGCCTCTGCGAGCAGGTCCTCCTTGCTGCCGAACGTTCGATACAGCGTGGGCACCGACACGCCGCAGTACTCGGCGAGCGCGCGCACGTTGAGCGCGTCGACCCCGTGCTGACTCAGAAAACGGCGCGTCTTTGCCAAGATGCGGCGCCTGCGCTCTGCCGTCTGGCGTTCGACCAACTTCACGAAGAACTCCTAGACCACTCCCAAGCGATCTGATAACACGTTATCACGATGTTAACGCGTTTCTAGATGAAATTCGTTTTATATCAGTGGCTTGTGTTCCACTGTGTGAAGGAGAATCCGATGTCCACTGCGACTCAAGCAGCCCCTGGAAAGTCCGCCGTGAAGCGCTTTACGCTCGAGAAGCTGCCCGAGGTGTTCGGCAAGACCTTGGGCGCTGACGGAAAGCCCAGCTTCGACCACATCTACGAGTACTACGCGCCGAACATGCGCTTTCAGGACTCGATCCAGACCATTCACGGTCGCGAGCCCTTCATCGCGATGTGCAAGCGTCTCGCGGAGAAGTCGTCCGAGCTCGAGATGGAGATCACGAGCTCTGCCCAGAACGGCAACTACATCTTCTTTCAGTGGATCATGACCATCAACTTCGGCAAGACGAAGCGCACGCCACTCTATGGCTGTAGCCGCTTGACGCTGAACGACGAGGGCCAGATTCTCGAGCAGCGCGACTACTACGACCTGTGGGGCGACACGTTCGACGTCATTCCTGGGGTCTCCAAGTTGTATCGCAACTTCATGCGCAAGGTGTTCGGGTGAAGCCATGCTGATCAACGAAATCAAGAAGCAACGCACCACCAACGCTTCCCTCGAGGGGCGCGTCTGCATCGTCACTGGGGCCAATTCCGGCGTGGGTTTCGAGACGGCCAAGGCGCTCGCGGCGCACGGCGCCCACGTGGTCATGGTGTGCCGCAATGAGGCGCGCGGCCTGCCTGCCAAGGCGGAGGTCGAGAAAGTGGCCAAGGGGCCCGTCGATCTCGTGTGCGCCGACCTGTCGGTGATGGCGGAGGTGCGTGCCCTCGCGAACACGCTGCTCGAGCGCTACCCGAAGATCCATGTGCTGATCAACAACGCGGGGCTACACAGCACGAAGCGCAGCACGACGGTCGACGGTTTCGAGACCACCTTTGCCGTCAATCACCTGGCCGTCTTTCTGCTCACCATGCTGCTCCTCGAGCGCATGAAAGAGAGCGCCCCCGCGCGCATCATCCACGTCAGCTCCCAGGGGCACCGCTTCGGCGGTCTCGACCTGAACGACCTGCACTGGGAAAAGCGCAAGTTCCGGGGCCTGAAGGCCTACGGTGCGTCGAAGACGGCCAACCTGTTTTTCACTTGGGAGCTGGCAGAGAAGCTCGCGGGCACCGGGGTGACGGTCAACGCGGTGCATCCCGGGAGCGTGAAGACGGCCATCGGCCGCGACAACGGGCCCCTGTGGAAGGCGTTCCACGAGCAGGTGGTGTCGCGTCTGTTGCGCGACGCGTCCATGTCGGGCGATGCGCTCTACTACCACGCGGCCGCGCCCGAGCTCGAGCGCGTCACGGGGCGCTTCTTCAACCTCACCCACGAAGAGAAGCCGCACATGCACGCGCTGCCGAAGCCCAATCGCTCGCTCGCGAAGGTCGTGTGGCTCTTGAGCGAGCGGCTCACGGGCCTCGCGGTGCCCGAGGCGTCGAAGCCCGCCAAGCCCTCGGCCACGAAGGGCCAGCGCGCGCGGGCGTGAGTTGAGCGGCGCTTCCGGCACCGTTTACTTCATCCTTGCCGCGGCCCGTGCGACCATGCCCACCCGGGGCCTGGCTTGTGCCAGACCCGGCGAGAACACCACATGGCATCACGGATTGGCATAGGTCCCGCCATGCTCGGCATGGCGTGGCTCGCCTTGCTGCCGGGCTGTCGCGTCTCGCGCGAGGGCGAACCAAGCACGCGTCCGCCTGTCGCGGCGACGGCGGTGAAGGTGTCGTTCGATGCGGGCGTGACGCACGACGCGGCTCAGACTCGCGCTGACGCTGCGTCGGCGGCTCCTGACGCGCCCAGTGCCCCGAGCCCGGCGGCAGATGCGGGAGCCGCTCCGGCTGCACCCAGCGCGAAAGCCGCGCTGGACGCGGGCAAGCCCAAAGAACCCGAGCCAGTGCTCGAAGTCGAGGTGGAGAAGGTGGTCGAGCCGCCGCCTGTCGCCGTCGAGGTCGTGGCGCCGCGCTACGGGGTCGCCCTGCTCGCCCAGGGCCTCGCTGATGAGCCCCTTCAGCTCATCTTGAATGGCGCCTGTCGCGAGCTCGTCGCCGGCAAACCCGTGCAGCGGGTGCTCGACGAGGCCCTACATCGGCTTTCGTGCGCGATGCGAGAAGTGGGCTTTTACATGCGGGAGGGCCTGGTGGTGAGCTCGGACGGCCGCGTCGGTGCGGTGGGCGCGCTGCCGTTCGATCTCGACCCGGCCCGGGCTGCCGTGCACGTGCGCGACGCGAACCTCGGCAGCGTGGTGTCCGATCCGACGCGCAGCGTAGTGGGCCCCGCGGCCAGCTGGGAGTGTGAGACCTCGCCCGCAGGGGCCGCACGTGTCCGCGCCGTGCGTGCCAAGGAAGCCCACGCCGCGCTGATCGTGCGCGACGACAAGCCGCGCTTTGCGGCGGGCATCCTGACGGCGCCAGGGCGCGCTCGACCTGAAGGCTGGCTCAGCGCGGGGTTCGCACCGGGCGACATGCTGTTCGTGGACGAGGACCGCGGCGCCGCAGTCTTGATCGACGTGGACGAGACCCTGCGCGGCAAGGGACGCGCGCGGATGCTCGCGATGCAGGGCACGAGCTACGTGCAGAGGCTCGCCTACGACATGGCCTTGGCGCACTACGTTTGGCTCACACCCGCGACGAGCCACGCATCTTCGCAGGGGCGCGTGTTGTCTCTCGAGTGGTCGAAGGACGCGCCGCCGGAAGCCTGCGCTGTGGAGGCTAAGCCGTGACCGCTCCCGCGATTCTCGTGGTCATCGTGGCCTTCAGCTTTGCCATCGCGCGTTGGATCAACCGCTACGCGGAGCGCTACGTGGTGCTGTCGGGCGCCGAGTACCTGCTGGTCGGTGCGTTGCTCGGTCCGCTGGTGCCACCGCGCCTGTTGACGCAGCAAGCGCTCGACGCACTGCAGCCGTTCGTGTCGCTGCTGATGGGCCTGCTGGGCTTTCTGGTGGGCTTGCGTGGCCCACTGGCGCTGCGGGGGGGGCCGGGCTCGACTGTCGGGGTGTTGTCGAGTGTGTTCGTGCTCGCGAGTGTGGCGGGCGCGATGCTGCTCGGCCTCGACCTTTTGGGTGTGGCCGCGCCCGAAGAGGCCAAGGCCCTCGCGTGGACCGTCTTCCGCGGCTTCGGCGTCGTCATCGAGGTGCACACCTACGATGCGCACCTGTGGCTGTCCCTTGCCGTGGGCGCGAGCGCGGTCGTGGCGGCTTCCGGCGTCATCCAGCGCACGCGCGACCAGCTCGGCGGCAAGGGGCCGACGGGAGAGCTTCTGACCACGCTCGCCGACACGAGTCAGTGGGTGGCGGTGATCGCGCTCGGCGGGGTGCTCGCGGTGGCGCGCGGCACCACCGCGACGGGGGCGCTCGGTACCGATCTGACCACTTGGGCAGTGGCCGCCTCCTTGCTCGGGGCTTCCTGCGGTCTGCTGTTCAGTATGTTCATCGGCCGTGAGAGCGATCCGCAGCGCGTGTTCCTCGCGGGCGTGGGGGCTGTGATCTTTGCCTCGGGCATCGGTGCGGCGCTCGGCGTCTCACCGTTGTTCGTCAACTGGATCGTGGGCGTGACGGTCGCGCTCACCTCCGCCCATGCCGAGGCAGTCGCGCAGGCCATGGAGCGCGTTCAGCATCCTCTGTTCGTGCTGATCATGATCTTCGCCGGTGCCATGTGGGAGCCGGTGCACGGCGCTTTGTGGCTTTTGCCAGGCATCTACCTGCTCTCGCGTGTGCTCAGCCGCGCGCTGTTCGTGCCGCTCTTCGCGCGCGCTCTGCTCACGGTGCCTCGTGTCCGCTTGTCCAACGCGCTGTGGTCGCAGGGCACGCTGGCCGTGGCCGTGGCCATCAACTTCTCGCAGCGCTACCCCGAGCTCTCGCGCATCGCGCTGAGCACCGTCCTGATCGGCGTGCTCGCCTCCGAGCTCTTCAGCCATAGGCTCTTGCGAGCCGTGCTCGTCGACAGCGGTGAGAGCAGCGATGAGCCCTACGTGCTCGGGAGGGAGCGCTGATGCGGGTGGTGATCGTCGGGGCCGGCGAGGTGGGCACGCACCTCGCCCACGTGCTCTCTCAGGAGCAAGTCGAGATCGTGCTCGTCGACAAGCTCGGTTCGGCCCTCGCCGCCGCCGAAGAGTCGATCGACGCGATGATGCTGACGGGCGACGGCACGCACTGGTCTGTGTTGCGCAAGGCCGAGGTCGAACGTGCCGACTTGGTGGTGGCGGTGACGGGCTCGGACGAGGCCAACGTGGTCATCGCGGCCATGGCGCACGAGGGGGGGGCGTCGCGCAGTGTCGCTCGTGTCGATGCCGCCGGCTTCTACCGCACGAAGGCGTCCGTCGAACGTGGTGTGCTCGGGATCGATTCGCTGCTGTGCGCGTCGCGCCTCGTGACGCTCGAGCTCCTTCGTCTCTTGCGCGCGCGGCATGCGAGCTACGTGGGCTTCTTTGCTGCCAATCAGATCGCGTGCAGCATGCTGCCGCTGCGCGATGGCATGGACGCCCTCGGCCAAGCGGGCGCGTCGATCAAGAATGCCGGAGGAAAGCTCGTTCGCGCGGTGCTGCGCGACGGCGTGCTCCGGCGAAGGGAGGACATCACGCGGCTCGACGTGGGCGATCAGCTCTTGCTCGCGGGAACCCCTGCGGAGGTCGCCGTGGCCCAAGACCTGCTGCAAGGCAGTCTCAAGCGCCGCCGTGCCATTCTGGTCGGCGGGGGTGACGTGGGCTCACAGATCGCGCGGGCGTTGCTCGATACGGAGCGTCGCGTCGAGTTGATCGAACGCGACGTTTCACGCTGCGAGACCCTCGCGCAAGAGCTGCCTGGGATCCACGTGATTCACGGGGACGGCACCTCCATCGCGCTGCTTCGCGATCTGCAGGTGGCGGACGCAGATCATCTGCTCGCGGTCACCCGTTCCGACGAAGCGAACCTGATGGTGTCGCTGCTCGGCATCAACCTGGGCGTGAAGAGCTCCTTCGCGCTCGTGCACCGCGCGGGGTACTCGGAGGTCTACGGGCACCTCGGCATCAGTGGCACTGCGGGCAGCCACGAGGTGATCGCTCGGGCCGTGTGGGGGCTTCTGCCCAATGACGGAGTGCTGCGTCAGGAGCGCCTGCCCGACTGCTCCCACGAGCTCGTCGAGCTTTCCCTCTCCCGGCGCATCGAGCGCAATGTGACGGTGGACGAGCTGACCCTGCCGCCTTCCTGCATGCTCGTGGGCATCGCCGACCACAAGGGCTTTCAGGCGCCGGTGCCCGGTGCGGAGCTCGCCCCCGGGGGGCGTCTGCTCATCGCGCAGCCCGCGCACCTGCATCGCGACATGGCGAAGAGGGTGCGAGAGCTCGGGAAGGGCGCGCGATGAATCTCCGCACCGTCGCTTGGCATTCCTCGACGCTCTTGCTCTTGGTCTCTGCCCTCTTGCTCGCTCCCGCGGCCCTCGGCGCGTTCGAGCACTCCTGGACTTCTGCGCGTGCCTACGCACTTTCGGCCTTGCTCACGGGCCTGAGCGCTTGGTTTTTGCGCTTTCTCGGCCGCACCCGGCCCGCGATTCTGCACCGCAAGGACGCACTTGGCGTCGTCGCGTTCACGTGGCTTCTGCTCGGTGTGTTCGGGGCTTTGCCCTTCGTGTTGGAGGGCTCGATTCCCAACCTGGCGAGCGCCGTATTCGAAGCGGTGTCCGGGTTCACCACCACCGGAGCCACGGTGGTCGACGACGTCGATGGCCTGAGCCGGGCGACCAACCTCTGGCGTTGCGAGATGCACTGGGTGGGAGGGATGGGCATCGTGGTGTTGTTCGTCGCCGTCTTCCCGCAGCTCGGGGTCGGTGCGAAGCACCTGTTCAAGGCCGAGGTGGCAGGCCCGATCACCGAGGGCCTCAGGCCTCGCATCAAGCAGACGGCTTTGAGCTTGTGGTGGGTGTACGCGGCGATGACGGTGCTTGCGACCCTGTGCCTCATGCTGGCGGGGATGTCGCTGTACGACGCCGTGTGTCACGCGTTCTCCACGCTCGGAACGGGCGGGTTTTCGACCAAGACTGCCAGCGTCGGCGGCTACAACAGCGCGGCGATCGACTGGATCATCATCGCGTTCATGTGGTTTTCCGGACTCAACTTCGCCTTGTACTACGGCGCGCTGCAAGGTCAGGTGCGTGCGCTGTTCACCAATTACGAAGTGAGGTTCTATCTCCTGGTCAACGTCGCGGTCATCGCAGTGATCTTCGTCTTCCTCCTGCCGCGACATGGAGACCCCCTGGTCGCCTTGCGTCACTCGGCCTTCCAGACGTTGGCGGTCACGACGACGACCGGATTCATGACGGAAGACTTCGAAACCTATCCCGACTTGGCGCGCATGCTGCTGTTTCTGTGCATGTTCATGGGCGGTTGTGCCGGCTCCACGGCGGGCGGTTTGAAGGCGTCGCGCGTCTACGCCGTGCTGCGCATGGCCCTGCGCGAGCTCAGGCTCGTCATGCAGCCGCAGGAGGTGGTTTTGGTCCGGCTCGGCAAGAGCGCCATCTCTTCGGCCGTCGAGCGGGGCATCTTGGTGTACGTGGCCGCATACCTTTTGCTGTTTGCCATCGCGTCGATCGCGATGGTGGCGCTCGGTCTCGATCTCCTCAGCGCCATGGGCTCGGTGGTGGCATGCCTGTCGAGCGTCGGCCCCGGGCTCGGCGAAGTGGGGCCGTCCCACAACTTCGGCTTCATCCCTGCCGCCGGCAAGCTCATCCTCGCGCTCTGCATGATCGCCGGACGTCTCGAGATCTTCGCGCTGTTCGCGGTCTTCAGCCCCGAATGCTGGAGGAGGTAGCCGATGCGTCGGGTCTTCGTCCTCATCGCCCTGCTCGGCCTGTTCCTCGCGGTGAAATCGCTTGGAGCGAACACGGTCAATAGCGCTGATGCCTTCCTGCTCGCGTCGATCGGGTTCGTGGTGCTCGCGTCCTTCACGGCGGCCGAGCTCGGTAGCACCCTCACGCTCCCCCGGGTGACCGGGTACATCGTTGCGGGCATTGTGCTCGGCCCCTCCGTCGGCGACATTCTGTCGACGCAGGTCGTCGAGCAGATGACGATGTTCAACACCCTCGCGCTCGGTCTGATCGCGATAGGAGCTGGGCTCGAGCTCGAGGTGGCAGCGTTGTCACGTCTGCGCCGCACCCTGGGCGCGACCGTCCTTGCGAAGATCGTGCTCTCCGGTGGGCTCGTGTTTGCGACGTTCACCGCGGTGGAGATGACGTTCCACCCGTTGAAGCTCGACTCCAACGCCAAGGTGGTGACGGTGGGCCTCGTGCTCGCGACCCTGTCCATCGGGACGTCGCCCTCCATCACCATGGCGATCATCAGCGAGCTGCGCGCGCGCGGACGCGTGGCCGAGCTTGCGCTCGGGGCCGCCGTGCTCAAGGACCTCGTGCTCGTGGTCCTGCTCGCGATCTCCATCTCCATCGGCAACGGGCTTCTCGGGGCGTCGGGCCACACGGGCGAAGAGGTCGTGTACGTCGTCGCGAAGGAGCTCGGCGGCTCGATCGGCCTCGGCGCCGTCGTGGGCATCTTGATCATCGCCTACGTGCGCTTCGTGCACGCGGAGATGCTGCTCTTCATCACTGCGCTCGTGCTCGCGGTCGCCGAGGTCAGCCGCGTGCTGCATCTCGATCTTCTGCTCGTGTTCATTGCGGCGGGCTTCGTCGTGCGCAATTTCTCGAAGCGCGCCGAGCACGTCTTGCACCCGCTCGAGACCGTCGCGCTGCCGGTCTTCGTCGTGTTCTTCACCATCGCAGGTGCGCGCATCGATCTGCAGGCCACGTGGCTTCTTTTGCCGCTTGCGGTGGGGCTCGCCGTGGTGCGCGCTGGCGCGTTCTTCGTCTCGAATCGGATCGGGGCGTTCGTGGGCGGCGAGACGAACGATGTGCGAGACC
>CAYNOM010000026.1:0-21480 GCA_964398415.1 uncultured Polyangiales bacterium
TGGCCGCTGCCCACTTGCGACGCGGCGAGCTGAGAGTCGGCAAACTTGAAGAGCTGCTCGTCAGTTGGTCCAAGCGCTGGGCACTTCGTCGCCCCGTTCAACGAGCTGTGCACATAGAAATCGTGGCTCGTCACGTGGCTGCGGTAGCTGCCCTGCGCGTTGCTGAAACGCCAACGCATTTCTACTCGCCAAGCGCCGTCTGCCGTAGAAGCCGTCGGTATGGACGGTCTAACGGGATTGGCACACGGGGCAAAATCTGGCAGCGAGGTGGCCGAGCGCTTGAAGGCGCGGCACTCGACTTGGGCACCGCCTATCACCGACGCGACGAGGCCAATGGACACATCAGCCGCGGCTGTGGCACCACCTGCCTCCGGGAAGGTCGACCCCGCCACGATCACCGGCCTGTCGGTCAAGCCATCGCATTCGTTGTCCTTGCCATCATTGGGCAAGGCGCTGTCGCTGCCGTTGTCGGGCGTGCAGCAGCCGCTGACACCGACGCCGCTGCCCGAATAGCCCGCTGGGCAAGAGCAAGTGAACGAGCCTGGCGTGTTGTCGCAGACGTCGTTCTTCTTCATCGGGTCGGTCCAGACATAGCTGGTGAGCGTGTCGCAGTTGTCCTTGTTCAACGCACACTCGTTGACGTCGGAGCACGAGCGGCCGGGATTACTTGGATTTCCATCCGTGAAGCCCGTGTTGCACGCGCAGGTGTAGCTGCCGGCAGTGTTCGAGCAGGTGGCGTAGGTGTGGCAGGTGTTGGTGGTCGGGCTCGAGCACTCGTTCTTGTCGTCACACACGCGACCCGGCGCTGTTCCGGGACTGGGCGACTTGTCGTCATACCCGGTCTTGCACGCGCAGGTGTAGGTTCCAGGTGCATCCGTGCAGATGGCGTTGTCGCTGCACTGGTCGGTGTTCTCCGCGCACTCGTCGATCTGATTGCAGGTGCGTCCCTGCGTGGCCGTGCCGGTGTTGGGATCGCGGTAGCCGCTCTTGCACGTGCAGGTGTAGGACCCCTGGGTATCCACGCAGGCGGCGTTCACGTTGCACGTGGCAAGGCCCGCGGTGCACTCGTTGATGTTCACGCAAGAAGTGCCCGCAGCATCCGGCTGATAACCAGGAGGGCAGTCGCCGCAGGTGTAGCCGCCCGCGATGTTGTTGCAGCGCTTGCCCGCCGCGCAGGGGTTGTTCCTGCACTCGTCGACGTCGGTGCAACCGGTCGCGGGGTTGCCCTCGTAGCCCGACTTGCAGCTGCACTCATAGGCCTTGCCGTCGGTGCCGGGATCGCGATCGGTACAAACGGTGTTCTTGGTGCCCGTGCTGCACGGATCGCCGAGCGCGCATTCGTTCTTGTTGGTGCACGTGCGACCGTCACCCGAGTAGCCTTCGTTGCAGGCGCAATCGAAGCCGCCGGGCTTGTTCGCGCAAGTCGCGAAGCGCGAGCAGGTCGCCGTGCCGAGCGTGCACTCGTTGTCGTCGACACAGGTGTCGCCCACCTTGGTATAGCCGGACAGGCACGAGCAGCCGAAGCCTCCCGCCGTGTTGTTGCAGACCGAGCCTGCACCACAGCGGCCCGGATCCTGCTCGCACTCGTTGACGTCCGTGCAGGTCTTGCCGTCGCCCGTGAAGCCGCTCGGGCAAGTACACGCGGGAGTCGTGGCCGTTGAATCACACAGCGCGAGCGGATCGCACTTGAGGTCCATACAAATGGTGTCGTCGGCACAAACGCTGCCATCGCCGTTCACGTCGATATAACCGGCGGGGCAGCGGCACGTCGCCTCGCCCTCGGGCTTCGTGCAGATGCCCACGTTGGCGTCGCAGGTGGTCGAGAGCAGCACCACACAACTATCGAGGCACTCACCGGTGCTCGCGTTCTTGACGAAACCCGCGTTGCAGTTGCAGTCGTAGCCGCCGGGCTTGTTCATGCACGTGGCGTTGCCCTCGCACTCCGCAATGCCTGCGCGGCACTCGTCGAGATCGATGCAGTCGGTGCCATCGCCGTTGGCGTCGTAGTAGCCGCGCGGACAGGTGCACACCGCCTTACCGGTGACGGAGCTGCATTTGGCCACCGGGTCGCAGATCTCCTTGGCCGCCTCGCAAAGGGGATCGGGGGGCGGCCCCGCGTCGGCTTCGGTCGTGCCGCCGTCGTTGCCGCCACCGTTGCCAGCATCGCGTTGGCCGCCACTGTCGCCGCCGTCGCGTTCAGACCCATTGCCGCCGCCGTCGCGGCCGCCGCCGCCCGAGCCGTCGTCAGTGCCGGCGTCCTTCTCGACCTGTTGGAACGAGAAGTCGCCGAACTCGGCACTCAACGAGCAGCCGGCGCTCATGAGCGCCGGAACCAACAACAAACCCCAGACGGCATTTCGCATGTACGACCCCAGCGTTACGGAGCGATCTACGGAACGAGCGTGCCGCAATCTTCCCGATGTGCCGACAATCGTCCCGCTTTTCGGAACGACTGCGCTCTTTTCAGCACCCGAGCCCACCACGGTGGACAAAGACGACCTTGGCCCGCCGAGGCCGAGTCAGAAGTGAAGTGTCACGCTACCGGCACATCCGTCGGCAAAACAGCCCGCGCTGGCGGTCGGCCCACGATCGGCCTCGCCCGAAGTGCCCTTCTTGGGCTTGCGCAGAAGCAGCAAGGTGGCCCCGGTCGCCGCCACCGCGATGCCGCCGAACAACAGCACGTCGGTCGTGATAGCGAACAACTGGCCCTGGTCGGCGGTGTCCTCATACTTGGGATCACACACATTGCCGTCGCAGTTTTCGTCGAGCTCCTTCTGCTTGCTCGCAGCGACGACGCCGGTGCCGATGGCGCCGAGCATCATCGCAGCGCCCCCTGCCATGACGATCGTGGGCATGAGCCACCACTTGCCGGGATCCTGCGCCTGGGGTTGTTCGGACGGCGGCGTCGACGCAGGGGTGGAAGACGCGCTCCGTGCCTCTAGGGCTGCGCGCTCCCGCGCCGCCTTGCGCTCGGCAATGCCCTCCTCGAGCGCTCTGAGACGCGCCTCGAGCTGAGGTCGGTTCTCGATGACGTCGACGCGCTCGAGGTAGGCCCTGAGCGCACCTGCGGCCTTCTCCGGCATGTTGGCATCGCGGTACGCGAGGTAGAGGTTGTACTGCAGCATCTCGCGACCGGAGAGCCGGTAGGCGTCCTCAAAGGCCTCGGCCGCCTGCGCGAACTCACCGTTGTCGTAGTGGATGCGTCCGCGGGAGAAGGCCTCGCGAGCTTGCCCTTCGGCATCAGAGACAGCTTGTGCGTCGCCCTGCGCGCGCACCGCACCGCCGTCGAAGAAGCCCGAAACGAGCACAAAAGCCAGCACAGGCGCTAGGTTGCGCAGCCCCATCCAGTCTCCTTGGGTCAATTTTACAGCGAGCGACGATAGCATACGCAGTTCGCGTCGCGTTTTCTTGCCGGGTTTGCAGAGCCCCTTGTCACCACTTCCGAATTGCTCATAGAGTGCGCCTGGCTTCGAGGAAATCTGTGACCGCTTGCTTGAATCATCCGCGGCGCGCTCTGTGGGCGCGCGTTCTTTTGTTTGCCTCGTACGTGACCTACCTTGGCTTCGAGCTACCTAGCTCGGCGAGCGCAGGCGGTCTGTACTTGATGCCGCGCGGCACCGAAGCGGCCGCACGTGGCGGTGCGCGCGTGGCAGGCGCAGACGACCCGGGCGCGCTCTGGTACAACCCGGCCGGGCTCACGCTGAGCGACAAACAGCTCCTCGTCGACTTCACGCTGCCCATCGTGCGCACCGAGTTCACGCGCATTCTCGACAACGGAACGCGTGAGCCAACGGTCAGCGCGCTGTCTGCACCCGTACCGATCCCCACCCTCGCCTACAGCGACAACTTCGGCCTGAAAGACTGGGGCTTCGGCATAGGTTTGCTCGTGCCCGCTGGCTACGTGCCCGACTGGCCGAGCTCGATCACGGTCGATGGCGAAGAGCGGCGCGCACCTCAGCGCTACTCGGTGCTGAACACCGATGGAAGCGCCATCGGCTCACTCGCGCTCGGTGTCGCTTACAGCCCGATCAAGCAGCTGTCGTTCGGCATGACCGCGCTCCTCACGGCCGCATCTATTGGCGCCGAGGTGGCCGTGAGCGCGTGCGACTACGCGGTGTGCAGTCAGCCCGAGGGGCGAGAGTGGGAAGGCCGATCACGCTTTCTGCTCGGCCCGGTCTACACGGCCACGGCCATCTTCGGCACTCAGGTCGACCTCGACTTCATCCGCATCGGTGCCTCGGCCATGCTGCCGACCAAGATCGCAGGTGAAGCAGAGTTCGACATCGCCCTGCCCGATCAGGATTTCTTCGACGATGTCAGCGTCGAGACGCGCGACGGCAAGAAAGACCTGAAAGCGGACATGGATGTCCGGCTGCCGGCGATCTTACGCCTGGGCGTCGAGGTTCCAATGCAGCGTCTGAAGGTCGAAGCAGGCGCGACCTACGAGACGTGGTCGGTGCAAGACTCCGTCACCGTGCGCCCCAAGAACGTCCTGATCACCAACGTGCCCGGAATCGGCACCGTCGATGCGCAGCCGGTCAGTCTGGCGCGCAACATGAGGAATACTTGGGCCCTCAACCTGGGCGGCAAGTACGCCCTCCCTGATCTGCTGCCCAAGCGTCGCGCGTTCGACCTGTCGGCCGGCTTCATGTTCGAGACGGGCTCCTTCGAGGACAAGGACCTGAGCCCGACCACGATCGACACGCAGAAGGTTCTACTCGGCGTCGGCGCCAGCGTAGAGCTCATCCCGGGCCTGATGCTCGATGCCACCTACGGCCACATCTTCATGCAGAACCGCGAAGTGCGCGACAGCAAGGTGCTCTTGCCTGCCGCCATCCGCCCACTGCCGGTGGACGACGATCCGAGCACCTACGACGTCGGCGACCGGCCCGCGATCGGCAACGGCAACTACGTCGTGGAGGCCGACTTCGTGGGTATCGGGCTGCGTTGGCTGATCGGCAAGAAGCCAGAGCCAGTCGCAGAGGCACCAGCCGCGCCCCTGGCACAGCCTGCGCCCGCAGCGGTCAGCGAGCCCGCACCGGCGCCGGCCCCCGTTACCGCGCCAGCCCCCGCCGCGGCACCGCAGAGCGAACCCGAGCCGGCCTCCATCACCGACGAGCCTGGCGCGCCGGCACCGGCCGCCATTGAGCCCGGGGGCGTACAGCGCGCCCGTCCGCGCGGCGCTCCCGCGGCCAATCCCGCTCCTGCGGTAGCGGAGAAACCCGCAGCGCCCGTCCAGGCCGCGAAGCCCGTCCAGGCCGCGAAGCCCGTCCAGGCCGCGAAGCCCGCACCGGCGACCCTGGCCGAGGCAGCGCCCGCCCCCAGCGAGCCTAGCGCCGCGCCCGACAAATCGGACGGCGGCCCGACGGTGCAGAAGGCCAAGCCCCGCGACTGATTGCGAAGTCCTCTCGAGGTGTTGTCCAAGGAAGGCTGGCCCTGTGGGCTGGCCTTTTTTCGTGCCCCTCCCATGTTCCAACGCGTTGCCTTGACGCGTCGCAGCAAAAAATAACGCACCCACGCATGGGGCGGCCTTGCCCGGGAGAAAAACGCGTATTACTTTGTAATACGCAACCTCCAAGGAGGACTCCCCATGAGCTGGAACGCCGATTTCGCCATTCTCTACGCCTGTGCCCTCGCGCTGTTCAGCGCGCTGGTCGTGTGGGCCGTGCCGATGGCCTTCTTCACCCTGGCAGGAGCGCTGCAGAGCTGGGTCGAAAACCGCGGCAAACAACGCGAGCGTCGCACCTACCATCCGCCGCGCTTTTATCGCCTCCCCCCACGAGTGCCCGGCATCAACGCCGCCCGCTGACCCAGGGCTCGCTTCACTCCCAATAGGGAGGTGCCTGCGACAGCGCTGCGTTCACCATGTCGTCCATGGTGAATGCGAGCGGGCTCGGCAGCGCATCGACCGCGAAAAAGCGAGCCTCGAGGATCTCCAGCGGATTCTTGGGCCCGGTGATGTGATCCTCGACGCGCCCCTCGACCAAGATCGTGACGCCGTGACAACGGCTGTCGCGTTCGGGTGCCGTGAACACGCCGACGAGGCGGCCGGCCTCACTCAGGCGCGCCCCCGCCTCCTCGTCGAGCTCGCGACTCAAGGTGAGACGCGCGGGCTCGCCCCACTCGAGCGTGCCACCCGGCAGGGCCCAGGTCCCCGTATCTCCGCGGCGCACGAGTAGGATCTGCCCATCGGAGCGCCGCGCCACCACAGCGACGCCCACGAGCGGGCGTCTGAGCACGTGCCGCATGATCTCCTTGAGGATCGGCAGCGCGCCCTTCGGAAAGTGCTCGAACAGCCCCTTTGGCATCCAGCTAGATGAGCACCGCTTGCTGCGTCTCGCAACCAAGCTCGATCGCCACCTCCCCGAAGGACAGCGCTTCGAGCGCTTCGCAGGTGCGGGGACAGGCCTGCATCGTGGTCGGTGCGCTCGGATCGTCGAAGTACCAACCTTCTCCATCGTCGGTGCGTGCACACGCCTCCCGGGATGGGACGTGGCCCACGCGCCGCGTTACACCCCTTGCGTCGCGCACATCGACATTGAGGCGCCCGATCTCGACCTTCTGCCCCTCGGGTAGCTCGGGCAGGGGCCACTCGCAGCGCGCCGAGGTAGACACAACCCGACTCGCCACGGCCTCGAACACCGGCGCAAAGTCGCCCGTGCACAGGTCGGAAACCACGCCGCCGCGCAGCTCGGCCAGCGCAGGGTAGAGCTCGCCGATGGAGCCACAGCTCGTGTCCGCGGGCACGACGGCATGGAAGCGATATCCCGTAAAGCGTGGATCACGGGCGAGGATGAGCTCATTCCAGCGCTCGGCGCTACGCGTGCCCGATGCATCCGTGATCACGACGACATGCTTGTCGCTGTCGACCCTGAGCATGGGGGCATAGGCAGCGTACAGGTCGTCGTCGTCGATCATCGCGCTGAGCACGAGCCCACTGACCTGCGCGGGCACGTGCAGATAGGCTGGCGGATTGGAGTCGTCGGCCGTGCAGTCGCCGCTACCGAGCGGGGCGGGGATGCAGATTCCGCGCTCGTCGTTCGCTGCGCGCGCGATCACGATCAGGCGCAGGTCCGTGCCCTCGGCGTACAAGCGCAGCGCAAAGTCGGAGACACGCATGCTCACCCGCTCGATCTCGTCCTTCATGCTGAGCGAGCCGTCGACGCCGAGCAGCACGTCGACCCTTCGGGGAACGCTGCGAATCGGCACCGACACGCTCGCACACACGCCGGCATCCTTCGTACCCGCATCGCCCGCCACCTGTGCATCAGGGGCTGCGTCGGAAGGCACGAGAGCGCGCGCGACGATGTCGTGCTCGCGCGCGCAGGCGACGAGGAGAACGCTAACGAGCAAGCTCGGAAAGACGCTGCGTGAGCGAAGCCGCCTTGAGGCTGCTCGGATGCGCGCGGAGGAACTCTTCGATGGCTGCACGTTCCTCTCCTGCACGGCCGAGCTTCTGCAGGGCCAGCACCTTGCCGTAGCGCGCCTCGGCCTCGAGGGGCCCGCCACCTTCGCCAAGATACCGCTGATAGGCGACCAAGGCCGCCTGGGGCTGCGCCAGATGGTTGAGCTGCAGATCGCCCAAGCGCACGAGCACCACGTGGGCCTCTGCGCTGCCAGGATGGGCGCGCTCGATGGCCTGATACGCCGAAGCGGCCTCGGCCCAGCGCTTGTCCTTGAGCAGCTCCCACGCCGAACGCAGCATGTCCCGCGCGCTAGGCACCACCGCCCGGGGAGACTCTGGAGGCGTCGCACCCGCACTGGTGGCTGAAGGTGGGGTGCTGGGCGGCACAGCGGGCACTGCTTGCGCAACAGCGCCTGGACGACCCGCTCCGCGCATCCCCGTGGCGAGCAGATTCCACTCTCGCGTCACTTCGGCGGGCGAGAGTTTGTCCACCGACAACACGTTTGCCTCGCGGCGATACACCGCCATCTGATCGCGTTCGATCTCCGCGCTGTGGCTCGCCGCGAGCACCTTCACGCGCCCCTCGAGCACGCGCACGCGCCCGCCTCCGTCCTCGAGCTCGACGCTGAACATGGTGCCGATCGCCGTGGCGTGCAGCTCGCCCGCGCTCACCTGAAATACAGCGCCGTTGGGCTGCGGGTCGAGGCGCGCGCTCACGCGGCCCCTCAACACCTCGACCACGCGATGGCTCCGCGACAGGCTCGCGAGCTTGATCGCGCTGTCTTGCGTCATGCACACGTCGACGCCCGGGTCGACCACGATGCAGCCTGGTCCCTGGGTCGCCTGCACGACCTCGCCCTCGCCCAAGTCCGTCGACGACGGCAGCATCCGGCCCTCGCGCGACAGACGGCTGCCGCGTTCGGAGGTGGTTGCGCGCGCGAGGCCCACCACTTGGGGGGCGATGATGGGCTTCGACGTGACGGCCAGCTCCTCGCGACTCGGAACCTTACCCTTCGGCTCGTACATGAGTAGCGCGACCGCCGCCACGGCGGGCAGGAGCACGCTGATGCTGACGGCGAGCGGCCGGATCCAGGTCGGGCCCTCGGGATCGACCACGCGCGCGATCTCGGCGTCGGGATCGATGCCGGTCGCCGCCGTGCCTGGCGTCGTGACACGCACCGCGGCCAAGGCGCGATCGACCATCTCGCGCTCGGCAGCGGTCGCGCGATCGTGGCTTGCTTGCTCGAGCAAGCGCTCCACCGCCGAGATCTCGCGCGCCTCGAGACGTGCCTCGGGAACGGTCGCCTCGATCGACTCACACTCCTCGCGCTCGCGCTCGCTGAGCAGATCGCCGAGCACCTCACGCTCTCTGAGCTCGATCCAACGCTCGTAGCCCGTGGTCATGGGTGTCCCCCTCGCTTCGCACCGATGGCTCGGTCGCGCTGGATGAGCTTGCGTAGGTCGCGGCGTGCCGCGAGCAAGCGATCTTTGACGGTGTTGGGGGAGGCTTGGGTCAGCTCGGCGATCTCCTCGATGCTGTGCCCGAACGCGTGACGCAACAGCAGCACCTCACGGCGCGCGTCGGGCAGCATCGACAGGTACTGCTCGATCCCACGCGCCACACCCTCGCGGGCGCTGAGATCGATCGCATCGGCGGTCACGTGCTCGGCGTCGAGGCCCGGTTCGACGGCCTGATTACGACGCCGCACCGCGCGTGCGAACCGGATGACGCTCCGGCTCGTGACGCGGTCGGCCCAACGCTCGACGCTCGCATCGCCGCGATAGGTGTGGGCCGAGCGAAGGATCTCGATCAGCGCGTGCTGCGCGGCATCGTCGGCGTCGACCGAGCCACGCATCAGCGAAAGCGACGCGCGACGCACACGCACCACCAGCCGATTGGCCAAGAGTCGCTGCGCACGGCCATCTCCTCGAGCAACGCGCTGCATGAGCTGCAGATCCTCTGCGAACCTCACCGAACCATCGGGAGCGCCTGTGGCTCCCTCGGGCGTCGAAGTGGCAGCGCTAGCACCTTTCGGGTGGATATTTTGTCGTTCGCTCACAGCCTCACCACCACCTGGGCCAGGAGTAGGCCGCGAAATGCGCGCGGCGACAGCAGGTTTGCCGACTCGGGCTCGGCACTACCCGCGCGTACGATTTGCACCCGATAGTCGACGTTGTGAAGCGGAATCTCGGCACCGCCCCCCAGGGCGATCAAGGTACGCCCCCTGGTACCACCCAAGCGGGCGAGAAGCCAAAGGTGCGAGACGGCAAGCGCCGAAACGCGCGTGCGGTCGTCGCTGGCGATGACTCCCGCAGTCTCCGCCCGCGCCTCGCGGCGGGTGATCTCGAGCGCACCTCCGGCATCGAGCGCAAGGCCGAAGCCACGCGGCATGAAGCGGTATCCCGCGCCGAGCTCGAGCGGCGTGCGTGTGAGCAGCACCGACGCACGCGCATCCGTCGCTCGTTGCCCGCGCAAGAGCGACACGGCAGTGTGGACGTAGAGCCCTCGAAGCCCGACATCGCTCATCAGCGCGCCGAGGCGAAGCCCATGCTGGAACGGCAACTCTGCGGACAGGGACGTCCCCAGGTACCCCACACTCAGCTCAGGCAGCGCGCGAAGGGCAGGCTCTCGCTCGATGGGCTGCGCCTGAGCCTGCCCGGGCACCGTTGCGATGGGTGCTGGAGATGAAAGCCCCACACGCTGGCCTGCAATGAGCCCTTCGACCGAGCCGCGCACGATCACCGCCGTCGCCTCCTGACTGGCGAATTCGGACGGCTCGGCCGCCGCGATCGTGCGCACGAGGGCTGCCTCGGCCGCCGCGTCGACCACGTAGACGAGCAAGTCGGGCGCGACATGGCTGATCCACACGACGCCCCGAGCGCGCGTGGCGCGTGCGAGCGCGAGCGCCGCAGAAGGCACGGCTCCCTCGCGCGCTTCGAGGCGCACGTCTGCTTCGAGATCGGCGAGTTGCGCCGAGAGGGCGTCTTCGAAGCCCTGCGTCGCTCGCAGCTCGGCCGAGAGCACGACCCGCACGAGGGGCTGCCCTTCTGCGCGTGCCGAAGCCGCGCTCAGAAGCAAGAGGAAGGCGCCCCACAGCACGGCCAAGCGAGGTTCGCGCGTCACGACGGGCGACTCTAGCAGCTAGCAGGTTGAGGAGGAGGGACCGAACCTCACGCGGAGCGATGGCGCAGGCGCGCGCGGAGAGTAGGCTCGGCTCATGCGCGACTTGGTCATCGTGGGCCTCGGAGAGCTCGGCAGGTGGCTCGGGGCAGGCGCCCTCGGCAGCGGCATGCGCGTCACGCCCGTCTTGCGAAACACGCCCCTCGAGCCCTTGTGGTCGAGCCTGCCCACGGGGACGCCGATCGTCGTGGCCGTCTCCGAAGACGCGCTCGACGACGTGCTCGCACACGTGCCGAGCGCGCGGCATGCCGAGCTCGTGCTGCTGCAAAACGAGCTCTTCCCGTCGCGCTACGCGCACCTCGACGCGGCGCCTACCGTGATGGTGCCTTGGTTGTTGAAAAAGGCGGGCCTGCCCCAGATCGTCATCCGACCGACGCCCGTGTTTGGGCGCCATGCGGCGCTGATCTCGGAGCTGTGCACTCAGCTCCACGTGCCCTGCGAGCCTCTGCCCGATGCCGAAGCCCTGGCCCGAGCGCTCGCCGACAAGTACACGTTCATTCTCAGCATCAACGCCCTCGGCACGCTGCACGATCTCACCCTCGGCACGTTCCTGCACGAGCATCCCGAGCTGACGCGTGCGGTGGCGAGGGAGGCAGGCAGGCTGTCGGCACACCTTTCGGGCACACCGATCGACGACGCGCGCAGCGAGGCGTGTGTGCTCGATGGCATGGGTGCGATGGCGCAGATCGGGGCGCGCGGGCGCACGGCGCGGGCTCGCGTATTGCGCGCCCTCGAGCACGCCCAGCGCATCGGCTTACCCATGCCGAAGCTCGAGGAGATCGCGCAAAGCTCGGAGCCCTCGTCATGACCTTTCGGGTCTTCAGCGCTGTGATCGCCGTCTTGTGCGTGTGGTCTGCGTACCTGCAGCTCAACGATCCCGATCCCCTACGCTGGGTGCTGATGTACCTGGCCGGGGCCTCGGTGGCGGTGGTCGCAGCGCTTGGCAAGGCCGTACCGTGGCTCGCCTTCGTGGTTTCGTTCGTGGCGCTCGCCTGGGCCTCTGCGATCCTGCCCGAAGTCTGGAATCGTTGGCACCCCGACGACCTGATGGCCACCATGGTGCCCGCGCGCCCCGAGATCGAGTACGGACGCGAGCTGTTTGGTCTGCTGATCGTCGCTGCCTACTGTATCGGAGCCTTCCTCGTCGCGCGCGGCGCGCAGCGCTCAACCCCCACGGGGAAGTAGCGCCGCGAGCCGAGCTACCGCCGCGTGAATGTCGGGGGCTTGCGAGAGCAGCTCGCGCATCGGGCAGCCATGCTCGGCGACGCGGTCGGGCACGCTCATGATCGTGAAACGCGAGGGGTCGAGGGCGAAGGTGACCTCATCCCAGTCGAGCGGCGTGGACACCCGTGCGCCTGGATAAGCGCGTACCGAGTATGGCGACACGATGGCGCGTGTGGTGCCGGTCTGTCCCGTGTCGACGTAAACTCTGGGGCCGCGCCGGTCCTTCGAGCGCTCTTGCGTTGCGATCTCGCGATGGCGCTGGGTCACCAGGGTACCGAGCAGGTCGCACAGCGTGCGCGCCGTGTCGAAGGATACGCCCGGCCCGAGCGAAACCAGCACATGCAAACCCGTCTGACCGCTCGTCTTTGGAAATCCACGCAATCCGAGCTCCTCGAGCAGGCCCTGAAGCTCACGCGCGAGGGTGACACCGTGGGCGAGAGGCTCACCGCCGAGGTCGAAGTCGACGGTGAGAAAGTCACAGGTGCTCAGCGTTCCGATGCGCGCGGCCAGGATGTGGATCGGGATGCAGCCGAGGTTTCCGATGTGTAGCAGCGTGTCGACATCGTCGATCAGAAACAGCTCGGCCTCCTTGCCCTCACGTTCGGGCCAGGCGACACGCACGGTGCGCACCCAGGACGGCGTTCCGCGCGGCGCATTCCACTGATAGAAGCTCTTGCCCT
Organism: uncultured Polyangiales bacterium; assembly: GCA_964398415.1. GTDB lineage: Bacteria > Myxococcota_A > Polyangia > Polyangiales > DASUME01 > DASUME01. The sequence goes on from CAYNOM010000026.1 coordinate 12,491, forward strand.
CGATGCCGTCGGGATAGCGCACGAGGATCACCGGGCGCTCGCGCAAGAAGGGCAACAGCTGCGGCGCGATGGCCTCGTAGTAGGCGCAGAGGTCGCCCTTCGTATAGCCTTCGGTGGGCCAAAACACTTTCTTCGGGTGCGTGATGGACACGCGCCGCTTGCCCTCGGGCCGAGGCACAGCGCGCGCTCCATCGAGCGGGCGGTTGCGCAGCTCATCGGGCGTCCCGTGGGGTGCCGCCGTGCAATCGCGCGGAGCGACGTCTGCGCGAAGCCCACAAAACACGGGATGACGCAGGTTGCCCGCGTCCGTGAAGCCCAGGTGACGCACGTTGACGACGAGCTCGGGGCGCACGAACACGCGACCCTGGGGCGAAGGCTCGAGCGTGCCTACGACGTCTGTCTTCTGCACCCGCCGTGCATCGAGCTCGCGGAGAAGCACCGACTCGGTCTCGGCGTCGAAGCCGCTGCCGACCTTCCCGCGTGAAACGAGGCGATCGTCCACGTAGCTCGCGAGATCGAGGGCGCCGAGGGCGCGACTGCCCTTCCCCTTGGTGTAGCCCACCACCACGAAGTCGTTCTCGCGTTCGAGCTTGATCTTCACCCAGTCGCGAGAGGCCCTCGGCCCCGCGCGATAGGGCGATAGGGAGCGCTTGGCGACGACGCCCTCGAGCTTGTGCGCGCGACAGAAATCGAGCAGCACCTGGCCATCATGGTCGATGTGGTCGAGCGCTCGCAGCGGCCCGCGGGGCGGAAGTACGGAAGACAGCACGCGCTTGCGGCTCACGAGCGGAATGGCCCGAAGATCGAGCCCCTCGACACTGAGCACGTCGAAGGCGAGATAGCTGACCGGCACCGCCGCCATGGCCCGAGTCACGTCGCGAGCGCGTACCGCCGTGAAGCGCTGGGCGAGGCGCGCGAAGTTGGGACGTCCGTCCGCGTCGAACGCCACGATCTCGCCGTCGAGCACCAGCTGTTCGAAGGGCAAGGCCTTGAGGGCGCGCACCACGTCCGGAAAGCTATCGGTGGCCGTGCGTCCCTTTCGATAGGTGAGCGCCACGGCCTCGCCTCGCTTCTGAGCGAGGATGCGAATGCCGTCGAGCTTGAGCTCGTAGAGGTAGTCCTCGCTATGCAAGGGGGCGCCCTCGCTGGCGCAGGCCATGGGCACGAGGCTCTCCTCATCGAGCGCCTTCGGCTTGCCACCCAGCTCCCTCGCGAGCGTCGAGACGCGGGACACGCGCTCGCCCGCGTGCTCGAGCTCGGACACCACGAGCCCCGACAGCACGCTCTCCGGGGCCTCATCGATGATGTTCGAGCCATCCCGCGCGAAGGCATCGCGCTTCTTGATCAAGAGCCACTGCGGCTGCTTTGCCTGAACGCCGCGGCGATCGGACGTGCGCACGAGCGCGAAGCGACCGCGCAGCTTGTAGCCGTGCAGCGTGAAATCGAGCTTTCCGTCCCTGAGGCCCTCCTCGGCCGTGTGCTCGAGGTAGCGCACGCGGCCGAGGTCCCACGCGATCATCGCGCCCGCACCGTAGTTGTCGTCGGGGATCACGCCCTCGTAGTCGGCGTAGCCGAGCGGGTGATCCTCCGTCTGGATGGCCAAGCGCTTTTCGTCGGGGTCGAGGCTCGGCCCCTTGGGTACCGCAAAGCTCGAGAGCACCCCCGCCACTTCGAGGCGCAGGTCGAAGTGGCGCCGGCTCGCGTCGTGCTCATGCACCACGAACAGCCCACCTAGCGTACCTCGGCTCGGGAGGGGTGGACCGTTGCTGGCCAGAGGTTCAGGACTGAACGGCTCGGAGGTGCGGCCGGGGTCGCGTTTTTGTCGATAGCGCGTCAGGGAGCGCGGCCGCTCGTCGTCGGTCACGCGGATCATTTACCTCGCGCAAATCGGGCGATCTATCCTTCGTTGCATGTCCGCACGCGCCACGGGCTCGACCACGATCTGTTTCGGGCTCGTCTCGATCCCGGTAAAGATCTTCACTGCGACCTCCTCCAACAGCGTCAGCTTCAACATGCTGCACAAAGACTGCGGCTCCCGCGTGAAGCAACAGCTGTACTGCCCCACCCACGACGCGGTGGTCGAACGCGACGACACGGTCAAAGGCTACGAGATCGCGCGCGGTCAGTACGTGACCTTCACGGCGGAGGAGATCCGCGCCCTCGAGGCCGAGCGCACGAACACCATCGACATCGTGCAGTTCGTGCCCGCGAGCCGCGTCGACTTCATCCAGATCGACAAGACCCAATACCTCGGCCCCGACAAGGGCGGCCACAAGGCTTACACCCTGCTGGGTCACGCGATGCGGCGCTCGGAAGTGGTGGCCATCGGCCGCTACAGCGCGCGCGGCAAGAGCTACGTGGTGATGCTGCGTCCCTACGAAAAGGGCCTGGCCCTGCACACGCTGTTCTACGCCGACGAGGTGCGCGCCTTCGATGACGTCGATCTCGGAGCGGACGTGCGCTTCAACGAGGCCGAAGAGCAGCTCGCCGAAAAGCTCATCGAACAGCTGCGCACGGACGAGTTCGACACCGCTCAGTTCCGCGACGAGTACAGCGATCGCGTGCGCGCCGCCGCCGAGCAGAAGGCCGAGGGGCTCGAGCTGACCACCGCTCCCGAGAAGCCTGCGGCGCAGATCATCGATCTGTTCGAGGCGCTGAAGCGCAGCCTCGAGCCCGGCGCCATCGCCGTCCCCGACCGCGCGCTCACGGGCCCGAAGAAAGCCGAGCCCGCGAAGCCGAAGAGCACGAAGCGCAAGAAGACGGGCGAGGCCGCCGGCTGAAGAGCTGTCGAAAAATGGCTCAGCGTCGGACGGCGCTGAAGCCCGTCGACAGCGTGACCTGCACTTCGCGCCCTGGCGCATCCCCGAGGCCAACGCACGCCGCGTCGAACCTGGTGCTGATGCGTCCGCGACTCAGGGCCGTCGCCTGCCAGTTGCCGGTGCGCGCGCTGCCCGTCGACTCGACATCGGCCAAGGCCTGCGACCCGCGCGACAAGGTGCACACACCCAGGCCCTCGCCGACGAGAGACATCGTGATGCGCGCACGGTCGTCGTCGAGATCTCCTATGCGATTGGTGAGCTCGAGCTCGCGCGGCCAGACCTCGTTGGGACAGATCAACTCGGCCCGCGCGCAGTCGATCTCGAGCCTCGAAAGCGCGCCCGCATCGGCCAGAGAGACGTCCCCACCTTCGCGAGCGAGACGCGTGCGCTGGGTGCTCTCGCCGACGCGCACCTCCACGTCGAGGTAGTCGTCATAGGTCACGTCCCACATTCCCGACAGATCGGGACGTACGTCGGCTGCGTGCCCCTTGCCGCAGCCGGACGTCATGCCGGCGCAACTGAGAACGAACAGAACGGCGAGCGCAGGGTGGGAGCGATGCACGATTGGATCTCGGAGGGTTGTGATGCATGACGCCTGTCGCCACGGATTTGTTCAGCATCCGACGCACAAGCCCCCAGCCCAGCCGAAATCACCCCGAATGTGCGGGTCGAGACGGCCCAAATGCGGTCGCGCCAGAGCCACCTTCCACGCGGTACGAGCACCGGGCGAGCTGTGCCATACTCCGCGCACTTTCCGTCTCTGCCGCGAGGAGCATGCATGACGAAGACGTATCGGGTCGCTGCCATCGGAACCGCCTGGGCGGCCCAGTCGCCCCTACCTGCCCTTTCGTCCCATCCGCGGGTGTCGCTCGCCGCGATCTGCAGCGCGCGCATTCACCGTGCCGAAGAGGCCGCTGCCAAGTTCGGCGCGGCCCAGGCCTTCGATGACTACGAAAAGATGCTCCGCGAGGTGGATCCCGACATCGTGTACGTGGGCGGCCCCGTGGGCTTGCACCGCGAGATGGTGCTCTGCGCCGCGGAGGCAGGAAAGCACGTCATCTGCGAGAAGCCCCTCGCGGTCGATGCGGTCGAGGGTGCGGCGATGCTGCGCGCCATGGAGCAAAAAAAGCTCGCGCATCTCGTCACGTTCACGATGCGCGGCTTTGCCGGACCGCACACCGTGAAGACGCTGCTCGATGCGGGCGCGGTGGGCGAGGTGCGCCACATCAACATCGCGTTCTGGTTCTCGCTACCGCCGAGCGCTCCTCGCGTCTACGGCTGGCTCAACGACCTCTCGAAGGGCGGCGGCATGCTCAACGCCATGGGCAGCCACTACATCGATCTGGTGCGCTACTTCGCCGGCGATTTCGCACGGGTCAGCGGGGAGACGCGCACCTGGCGCACCGAGCTTCCCGACGAGCACGGACGTCTGCACAAGGTCAGCGCCGACGACAGCTTTCTGCTCACGGGGACGCTGACTGGGGGCGCCGCGGTGAGCATCCACATGTCCAGCGAAGTCTGCGTCGGCTCCGGCGCGCGCCTCGAGATCTACGGCAGCGAAGGCAGCATCGTGCTCGATGGCTCGGACAAGCTGCGCGTCGCAAAGCTCGGCGACAGCGCCCTGCACGAGGTGGCCCTCGAGGAGCCGCGCTTCGACCCCGACGCCGCCCAGTGCAAGGTGCCGCGCTTCGGGCAGCTGATTTCGGATCTGGTGCACTGGATCGAGAGCGACAAGCCCGCCTCGCCCAGCATGTACGACGCGTTGCGCGTGCAGCAGGTCATCGATGCCTTGCGTCGATCGGGACGCGAGGGACGCGCCATGCAGGTGCCGGAGGCCTTCGAATGAGCCACTTTCGCGCGGCATTGGATCCCCCGCCCGAGGCGGTGGTCGAGGTGTCGGTGCAGCACATCGAGACGGCGCTTCGGGCGTCACGCGAGAGCCCCAGAAAGCGCGTGATCTTACCCTTCCACAAGAGCGACGAAGACCCTTTGCACCGCATGCTCAACGCGGCTCAACCAGGCACCTACGTGCAGCCCCATCGCCACGCGAGCGTCCCTAGGGCCGAGGTGTTTCTCGTGCTGCGTGGCGCCTGTGACGTGGTGTTGTTCGACGACGACGGTCGAGTGACGCGCGTGCTCCGTCTGCGCGCGGGGTCCGAGCGTTTCGGTGCAGACCTCGGGCCCGGCGTCTTTCACACGTTTCTCGCGCGCGAGCCAGACACCGTGCTCTACGAGATCAAGTGCGGCCCCTACACGAAGAGCACCGCGAAAGACTTCGCTGCCTGGGCCCCCAATGAAGGCTCGAGCGAAGTAGACGCCTACTTGGCAGGCCTCGAGCGCGAGATCGCGGCGCTGTCTGCCGCTGAAAACGGCGCTGTTCACTCGGCCGCGGCCATGGGCCGCTCGAGGTAGAGCTCGTGCACCGTGATCTCGGTGTAGCAGTTGCGCCGATAGGGGATCGCCGTGTAGCCGAGGCCCCGATTGACGTACATGCGAGTGGTGCCCCGTGACGAGGGAAGCGTGAACTCGCCGCGATCGAAGGGCCCCATGATGCGCGAGAAGTGCAGAGGGCCGAAGATCGACGCGTAGTTGATCTGCCCGCCGTGGGTGTGGCCAGAGAGCTGAAGGTCGAAGCCGTGTGCGGCCGCCGCCTCGAACGCGTCGGGGCGGTGGGACAACAGCACGTGATAGCGCGACGGATCCATCTGCGAGTCGAAGTGCGACAGGATCGGATAGCGAGCGCGGCGCGACAGGCTGCTCATCGGGTCGTCGATGCCCCACAGCGTGAGGCCCGCGAGCGCGTCGGTCTCGAAGCGCGCGTTGCGCAGGGGCAGAACGTGCGACTTCTCGCGGTAGTTGCGCGTGAGCCGGCGCGCGCCGAAGTAGAAATCGTGATTGCCGAGGATGGCGAGCACGCCGTGGCGCGCCTCGAGCCCCGCGAGCGGATCGATGTAGTCCGCTTCGTACTTGCGGGAGAAGTCCATGGCGTCGCCCGTGATCACCACGAGGTCAGGGGCGAGCGTGCTGATGCGCTCGATGTGCGAGGCCCAGGTTTCGCTGCGAAAGTAGGGGCCCACGTGCAGATCCGAGATCTGCACGATTCGCGTGCCGTCGAGGTGGCGGAGGTGCGAGGGCAAGGGGTGTCGCACGTGCTCCACGTGCGCGGGATCCCGATGGGTCTGCCATGCCATGCGCAGAGGTTGTCCCACGCGCTCGGGCAATTTGCACGTGCCGAGCCGTCGCGCGCCTCTCGCTTGGGCGGAAAGCCCTACTCGGCCGCCTGACTCACACGCAGCTCGGGATAGAACTGGCGGCAGTAGCGGCGGTACTGGCCGATGGGCCCGTCGGCCCTGGCGATGGCCGGGCGCGTCACGTAGCCCTTGTTTTCCCAGATGTCGAAGTCCTGGTTGATGTCGTTTTCGAAGCCCTTCATGAACAGCGCCTGCACGAGCTTCGTGAGCACGGGCTCGGGGACGCGATCCAAGCCGGGCAGAATGCGTTCGGGGTGCTCGAGGCGCTTCACGCGCAGGGCGATGTGCAGATCGATGAGCTCGCCGTCTGAAGGCGTCGCGAAGATGAACTGGCGCCCCCAAAGCCCGTAGCGCGGCACGCCCGTCTCGACGAGCGAGTAGCCGAGGCCCCACACGTGCACGCGAAACTCGACCTCGAGCTTGAGCTTGAGGAAGACCTCGAGCGGCCCCGCGTCGCGCCGCATCTTGTATGCGCCCGTCAGGTAGGGCCCATCGGTACGAGTGGGCTCGAGCACCTCGAGCTCCTTGTAGCCGTGCACCGTCATCAAGTGACCCGCGTCGACGCCGTTTTCGGTGGTCTCCTGGGGGTGTCCCCGGAGGCGAAAGTGCTTCGTCGTCAGCCCGCTGTAGCCCGTGTTGTCGAGCTCGGGCAAACGCCAGTTGGGCTCACGGCCCTCCGCGTCGTAGTAGGCGAAGATGAAGCCGTTGACCTCCTGCACCGTCCAGCGCTTCAGCTTGGCCGCCTTGGGCGGCTCGCCGTAGGGCGTGCTCACGCATTGGCCGTCGACGTTGAAGCGAAAGCCGTGAAACGGACACTTGATGGCGTCGCCTTCGACGCAGCCTCCGCGCCGCCCCATATGCGCGCCGAGGTGCGGGCAGTAGGCGTCGGACACCGCCACGCGCTCGTCTGCGCCGCGAAACGCCACGATCTCTTGGCCCATGAAAGTCTTCGTGAACAGCTTTCCGCGTGGCAACTCGTGCGAGTAGCACACGAAAAACCAGCCATCGGGAAAGGGCGAAAACGGGTAGCGATGGGCCATGCTCATACTCCTGACACGCTCCGGATCGTGACCAGAGTGTGCGGAAATGCTTCGCCCAGACAAGCCCAAATGTCCGTAATTTTATGTCATTCTGGAATGACATCGGAGCCTGAGCGTCAGCCCCTGTCGACTCGCGCTCGAAGCTTGCTCAGGCGTCCGCGTCGCGCGCAAAACGCGCCAGCCAGTTCACGACATCGAGCGTCGAGAGCATCCCAGAAGGCGCCCCTCCGTGCGTGATCACCAGGTGATGCACCCCCGCCTCGCTCATGCGCAAGACTGCGGAAGCCAGGGACTCCTCCGCGCGGGCGCGCAACACGAACGGCGTCATGAACTTGCCAACCTGGCCGGCCGCCCCTTCCCAACGCGCGTCGCCGTAGTCCTCGCGCACGATGTCGGTCTTGCTGATGATGCCCACGATAGAGCCCGCCCCGTCGATCACGGGCATGGCGCTGATCTGCTGGTGAGACATCAGCTCCGCGGCCTGGGCGCGGGTCATGTCGGTCTGGGCGACCCGCACCGGCTGCACCATCACGGCGCTGACGGGGGTCGACGCGAGTAGCTTTCGAACAGCGTCACCAGGAGAGACAGGTTCCGCAAGAGTAGGCTCGTTCATGCCCAGCACTTTGGCACCGTTGAGCCCCGCCCTGCAACGCGCCTTTTGCCTCCTCCTCGGCGCCGAGAGAAGCCGCGATTCTCACGCGCGGCCTCAGATCACCTCGATGGTCGGACAACCGTAGAGGATGTCGATCCGACCGTTCGTCACCGCCTTGGCGGCTTCGCAGGCCGGACCGAACAAGCGGATGCTCTTCTCGTCTTGGCTGTAGTTCCAACCGTTCTGCTCGCTCTTGTCACGCTTGAGATCGTTGACGCTCGCGCCGTTCGTCAGGCGCACGTTGACGCGATCGAGGTCGACCTCTGCGTTCTCGGGCACATCGAGCTCGCAGGTCAGCACGCTGCCGCCGATCTCGGCCAGCGTCTCGCCGAGCAGCGCGCCAAAGTCGGTCGTGGCGTCCGTGAGATCGTAGTGGCAATACTCGGGTCCGCTCTCGGAGCAGCCGTTGCCGCGCGACGTCCCACCCGCCTCGGCGAGGCGCGAGAGCACGTCGCGGTACCCTTGGGAGCCCGGCACGCCCACCACGAAGGTGCGAATGCCCTCGCTCTCGAACGCCGTGCGCACCGCCGCGATCATGGCGTCGTTGTCCGAGCTCGGCACCCGTCCCTGGTCGTCGGTGCAGGCCGCGTTGCACATGCGACACACGCTGGCCGCGCCATCCGTCGCGAGCACCACGAAGCGTCCGGCCTCCTTGCGCGCGCGCACCTGGGCCAGCGCAGCCAGCACCGCATCGTGGGTGGGCGTGATGTACTCGGGCACGAGCGACATCAGCTGCGAGGCGATGGCGCTGCGCGTCGCGGACAAGGCGTCGATGGGCACCACGGGCGCCATCGAGGCACAGGCCCTGTCCGGCTCGGGATAGTGCATCAGCCCGGCCGAAAGCGAGTCGGGAAGCCCCGCGAGCACGGCGTTGAGCGTCGAGCGAAACACGTCCCAGCGCGAGTCGTTGGGTGCCGCGGTGGGGTCCTCGTTGAGACAGCCCGGATTCGTGATCGGGCAGTTCATGCTGCCGCTCGTGTCGAGCTGAAACATGAGCGCGGCCGGCTCGAGCTCCGCGAAGAACGTGTCCGCCGCGCAGATGTCGTCATCGGGCGCGCTGCCGTCGCGCCCGCTCGATCCGCCGCCACCGCTTTCGTCCGAGCCGCCCCCTGAACCACCACTGCCGATGGAGCTCGTGTCGGAGTTGACGGCAGAACAGCCCGTCGAGAAGACCAAGAAGAGAATGAGCCAAGAAGAAAGACTGCGCATCGCCGCAGTATCAACACCC
>CAYNOM010000027.1:0-4794 GCA_964398415.1 uncultured Polyangiales bacterium
CACCACCCGACCGCCGCCCGGCGTACGGCACAGCCAGCGCTGCTCCCAGGCATGCTGCTCGGTGGCAATGCGCTGCCCCTCTGCGCTGCGCTGCTCGATCAAGAGAGGCTTACCCTTCAGCACCTCCGCGTCTGCACCTGTCGTCAGGTCGCGACCCAGGTGAAACTGACTCTCCGTCACCAGCGTCGGGTGGCTCGCATCACCGTGCTCCGTCTGCACCACCCGACCAAAGCCACGAAACTCACGCTCCGGACCATCGTAGTAGCCGTCGAAGTACTGAAACGACGTACGCGTCGTCGCGTCGCTGAGACCCACCCGAGACAGCGAGTCGCTCGTGCGAAGCTCCGAAATCACAGGCATCGGGTGCGGCTGCGGCGTCCGCCAGGGCTTGCCCGCCCGCTCTGCCATGATCGCAAAATCCGTCGACGACTGGTACGCGATCTCTGTCACCCAGCCCAGACCGTTGTCGATACGCGAGATGAGACCCGCCTGCGGCTCCCGGATGAAGTCCAGATAACGCAGGCTCCAGTCTTGCCCCACCCACACCAGGTCCAGCGTCCCGTTGCCGTTCATGTCCGCAAGCTGCTGACGACGCGTCTCGCTCCGCTCCGGGATCCCCACGAACTCACGCTGCACACCCGTAAACCGGCCATCCCCGCGGTTCAGGTAGTACATCGCCCGCCCGGAGCTGTAGCGAACGATGTCCGTTTGCCCGTCGCGGTTCACGTCGAACAGCTGCATGTCCTCCGCGTTCCCGAGCGGAACGTTCGTCATGCGCACGTCGACGGGCTCAAACGTCCCCCGACCGTTGCCGTACCAAACACGGACCTCGCTGCGCGTCCAGTTGAACTCCGTGCTCACCAGGTCGAGCACTCCGTCCCCGTTGAAGTCGTCGAGCAGCGTCCGCGGGTCGTACCAGTCCACTCCCACAGGCACCCGACCGAGTTGGTTCAATGGCTCGAGCACGTCGCCAGGCAGGTTGAGCATCGCTTGCAGCTCGCCACCCACCACCCGAAGCACATCCGTCCGCCCGTCGCGGTTGAAGTCGACGAGGCGGACGCCTGCGTCGCTCAGCGCATAGCCCAGGCTGAAGTTATCCTTGGACAGCCCAACCACCGGCCCGTACCCCAGAAACACCCCGCCCTGACTGCCCAGCGACGGTGCGTAGGACCACGTGTCCCCATCCACGTAGGCCACATCACGCCTGCCGTCGCCGTTCATGTCGGCGAGCACCACCCCGGCATCCTTCAGACCCCGAGGCGGGCTACCACTGCCCCCGAGCGACACCGCACGCGGAGACCACCTCACCCCATCGACATTGCGGTAGTAGCGGTAGTCGCCGCCACGCTCGCCCATCAGGATGTCCGGCAATCCGTCGCCCGTCACGTCTTCGAGCTGCGCCGTGCCCGCTGCCAGCGCGTTCACACCAGGGCTCGGGATGTCAGACATCTTCAGCGAAAGACCCGGCGACGGTGCCTGCCCCAGGTACGTAAAACGCAACGGCGGCATCGACTCCCCGTCCGCCGCGACCATACGTACCTCGCTCAACAGCGAGTACAGCGCTCGATCCTCGTACGCGAGCTCGTACCACCACAACGCCCGCGCCGCAGAGCCCCCGACCTGCCGAACCTCGATCGCGCTCAACAGCTGCGTCAGCCGTACCGGCGCGCCATAACGATAGTCGAGCGTCGTCTGCGGACGCGCCGTGTAGTGAAGCTTCACCTCCACACGACCGCCAGACGCCTCGTGACGATACGTCACCAAGTCCAGATAGGGGTAACCCGCGTCCTGCACGTACGTGTACGCCACGTAGTGCGAGAACCGGTCTTCATGCCGGCTCACCCACCAGCGAAACGTGCGACCTCGGGCACGCTGGCGGCTATCCTCGGTGCCTCCAAGGATCAACGTCTGCCCCGAGGGAAGGCGGATCGTCCAGCGGTCGTTCACCGGGTCGGTGTCGCGCTCGAACAGCGCAAACGCGCCCTCGTTCTTCAGCCGGTACAGCCGCTTCGAGCCCTCCTGACTCACGAACACCAGCTCGTCGTTCAGCCCCCCGCCAGACACCGCGAACCGATCGGTCTCCGCGAACCGAGGAAAACCCTTGTCCGTCGTCCGACGAATGTTCACAAGCGGAAGATCAAAGCTCAGGCCCAACACGCCCTGGCCCTGCCCTGCCGCGTACTGCAGCGTGAGCTCGGGCGCGAGCGGCCCAGGAGGCAAGCGCAGCGGCACCGAAAACTGACCCGTGCCCGTGAACGCGCTCGTCGAAAACGACTCCCCAAGCCCCGTCAGCGACGCCGGTCCGCTCGGAAGCTTCAGCGTCTGACCGGAGACGTGCCCTGGCATGTCCGCGCGGGCACTGCGCGCATGCAGCGCCACCACGGCAAGCAGCGCGAGGAGGGCCCCCGTGACCATGCGCAGCTTCGTGGGGCGCTTTGCCATGTCACCTTACGCACTCGAACTTGGCCGTGCTGTGGCCCCTGTCGGTGTAGCGGAAGGCGAGCTGCACGTCGCGGATGATGGGCCGCTGCTCGCCAGGCCCGTACTTGGCCACGATCCACCCGTTGTCGCCTTGCGGGCCGAGGGCGTCGATCTCGATCGCCCAATCGGGCGATCCCAAGCTGCGCTCGCGGTAGACGTTCTTCCAGCACGGCAGGTTCTGGATGGCGCCGGACTCGCGCTTGGACAGCACCTGCTCAGCCCCGACGCACGCCTCGAAGCGCGTCGGCACGCTGGGCACAGGCACGTTCGAGTCGTGGTAGGCATTGCCGAAGGTGTAAGGCTGCACGATCGGGAGCTGCGACATGGGATACTTCTCATCGCACGAGCGCATGTGATCAATCGTGCCCCGGCTAAGCCAGCTACTGATGGCGCGCTTGTTCTGCTGGTCGGGGCGATCGTTCCAAACTTCGAAATTGACCGCCACGGAGGGACGGGCTTCGTCACCGATCAGCAGGTGATTGCAGCTATTGCGGTTCACCAGGGCCGACCGCCCGACGAGCGAGTCGACACGCACATCCATCCAAGTGGCAAACGGAATCACGATGCGCGTCTCCGGGATGCCGTTGGCAACCACGGTACGCAAGTAAGGTGGCGAGGTGATGATGCGGTGAAACTGCTCGTCGGCAGTCAGGAGTGTGCTCGTCTTCGGATCGACGATGTCGGCGAGCCCAGGGAACAGCTCCTTGCGCAGCGACAGCACAAACAGCGAGGCGTTGCTCGGGGCGTCCCAGTCGGGATTGAGGTCGTTCTGCCCCGCGAAGCTGGTCAGGCGGCAGTCGATGTCGTCGAGGAAAGCCTGCACCTGGCCGGCGGTCACGAGCTGGTACACCTGATTCTGCAGCGCGCGTGACTCTCCCTTGGGTAGGTCGTAGCGATAGCTCACGGCCTGCACCAGTTTGTAGACGTCGAGCAAGAGCGCGTTGAACTTCTCTTGCGCACGCGACGCGGCGTTGTTGCGCAAAAGGGCCCAGTGGCTCTCTTCGCCCGTGACGGCCTCGGCTACCTTGTGCACCTCGGCGCTGTAGGCGTTCCAACGATTCTGGGCGAGCGCGAGCGTGTCTGCCGTTTGCACGTCCGCAGACTGCATCTGCTGAATGACCATCTGATACTGGCCGATCAGGCCCTCGATCTGGGAGGCGAGGCTGTCCATCTCGGCGGCGAGGGCGTCGATGCGAGAGCCCTTCTCGAAGTCGTTGAGACGCACCATCTTGGTGATGTCGGCTGCAAGCTTCTGCACCGCGTGGACGCCTTGTGCTGCAGAATAAGCCACATCCGCTGCCGCCAGGCCGGCAGCGAGCGGTTGCATCGCCGCACAGTTGTCGCCACCACCGTTGGAGTAGCCCGTAATGACGATGGTGATGCAGGACGCGCCGTACTTCGTCGCTTCGAGCTTTGCGTGGGTCGTGTTGGCCGCCGTGAAGGCCTCCTCAATGACGGTCATCTGCGTCTGATGCGTCGCGAGGAACTTGTTGAGTTCGGTGTATCCCTTACCGATCTTCTTCATGAGATCGGCCTTGATCGCGAGCTGGCGCAAGAGGTCCTTGGCCTGTCGCAGGGTGTTCTTGCGGCTTAGCTCGAGTGACGCGCGCTCTTGGAGAAGCCGACCCACCTCACCGCGCACACACAAGCGCGACTCGAGATCGTCCTCGTTGAGATACTCCGCGAGGTCGGCTCCCCCTGCCTCGGTCGGCTTCGGGTTCTTGTACACGCGGTAGAGGGGCGTATCCGCTCGGCACGCCACCTCACTGAGCGTGGCGTCGAGCGTGTCGGTGAAGAGCCGGGTGACGTTCTTGCAGCGCTTATCTTCGCACTGAAAGGTCACCGGGCAGTCTTTGCCGGTGCACGAGCTCTCGAGCTCCCGCTCCAGATTGTTGAGGTCGGCGCAACCCTGGGGCAGGGGGCGGTCGGGACCGCACAGGCGCAGGAGGTCGTCGTCGAGCTGGTCTTTGAGGGTGTCGAGGCTGTCGATGAGCTGACGCTTGCTGACTACGGCCGGGCGCAGGTCAGTCTTCGGGAGGCCGTTCAGGCCCGAGCGACCGTCGCTGCCGACAAGCTCGACCAGCTTCTGGGACGCGCGCCGCCGATAGAGCTCGACGTTGGTGGCCGCGCCCGAGGTGGTGCTGTTTTCGAAGTAGGTGCGGTTCGGCTTGAGCCCGAGGGGATTGTTGATCTCGCTGACCTTACGCAGGATCTGGTCGCCCTGCGCGAGCGCCTTCGGGCCCTCACCAGCGTAGGCAAACTGGGGCCCTTGCCAGTGGGCTTGAAGCGCCGCCAAGTACACCTGGGCCAGGT
>CAYNOM010000027.1:4804-16045 GCA_964398415.1 uncultured Polyangiales bacterium
GAATCACCCGCCGCTGCAGATCGACGAGCTCGTAGAGCGTCTGGGTGCGATCGCTGAGCACCGCGTGCATTTGCGATAGCCACGCCGTGCCGCGCGTATCGAACTGCGCCATGGGCCAGTCGACGAGCACGAGCGCGGTGACAGGATCGAAGAGCTGCGCGCGCGCCGCATCGTAGCGCGTGATGGCCCGCTTCAGCAGGCGTACCTTGTCGCGGTAGGCGGCGGTCATGTCGAGGGCGCTGGCCCCAGAGACGTACCGGTCGCGGTAGGGCAAGAAGAAGGCGTCGCTGACGTCTTGCCCCGCCTCGTAGGCGAGGATTTCGTGTAGCGTCTTGTAGAACCAGGTGTACTCCTGCAGCGCCGACACGTTGGGGGTCGCGGCGCCGGGTCTGCAGGCTGGGTCGGGCTCAACGGCCCGGCGGTCGCAGAACAGCGGCGCGAGCTGCGTGCGGGCGTCTGCACCCGTCCCGGTCGTCATCTCTGCGATCACCGCCGCCCGGTTGACCCAGCCCGTGGCCGCAGGCTTGCAGTAGTGCGTGCCGCTTCCGTCGACTGCCGCGCCAGCCGTGCAGATCTCGTTGCTTGCACAGGCATTGACTGAAGGCCCGTCGCACGCCGCGCGACAGCGTCCCCGACCCACGCCCACGTCAAACACACAGCGACGTCCGTTGCCGCATTGCTCGCTGCGATCACAGGCTGGTCCTTTATCGACGGACGACTCACCCGCCAACAACGCCCTTTCGTGCAGCGCGAGACCACACTGGACCGCCTCGACATCGACGCACACGGCCGCGCTAGAGTCGTCTGCACAACGCTTGACCACGTCGCGCAGCATGTCGGTGATGCTCAGGCTGGCAGCATCGATGTTGCCCCCGGTCGCCTTGAGAACCTCCGCGACCCGGCCACCAAGCCCCCGCACCCGCGGGACGATCGGCCCCATCTCGACCCCCTTGACGTATTCCGCAAAGGTGTCCTTGTCGGAGAACTTGCCCTGCGCTGACGTCAGGTCATTGCCGAGTGCAGTCACGCCGTCACACAGCTGGCTCACGCGCGCGACATGCTGTGAAAAGAGCGGCGCCCGCGCGGGAAAGCCCACGGCCTGCCAGCCGTCTTGATCGAGGAGCTTCGTGCCCTTTTCACCGTGGACGAAGCTCAGCCCCGCATCCTGCTGGGTCTGCCGCAGTTGAAACTTACCCTGGAGCGTAACCTGGTGGGGCAAGAGGCCTGAGAACGTCTCGCGATAGATGCCCTCGAAACGGCGTGTCACGTCGGCGAAGGTGCCCACCCACTCGATCTTGCGCCGGATGCGACGCCCGAAGACGTTTGTGACACGAAGCTGCTCCGGATCTGCGTCACCCAAAGTGCAAGCTCCATCGCGACACCACCGGGCATCGGCCGCGATGTCGACCACCGAGATGAGCCTGAGCTTTCTGTACTGGGGCGAGTATAGGCCCCGCACCGCCACCTCGTTCTCGGAGTCGGTGCGCGCGTCGGGGCGATTGAACACGAGCGAGTCGTTGCCATAGATCGCGCCCTCCACCAGGTAGCCGAAGGTGATGTCCCGAAACTCACGCTCGTCGGTGCCCGCATTTTCAAGATCGATGATGTTGTTTTCGTCGAGGAGCTCGTCCCACGTGCGCTCCTCATCCATGTAGATGCGCAGGCCCAGGGAGGCCTCGGTGACGGCGATGAGGTTTGCCCGGGGGTCGTCGACACCGATCTCGAGCATGCCGCGGTAGCGGCCGTCGGCGGCGTGCTTGTCGAAGATGATGCTGGCCGTGGTGGACGAGCCGTTGCTGAACACGGCGCGCAGCGTGGCTTCGTAGCGCCCGGGAGTGAGATCCTTGGCGGCGCGAGTGTTGAGCCGCACGCCGAGGCCCTGGCGACCGTCGCCGAACACGGTACCGAACGGATTGTCTAGGGTCAGAAACTCTTCCTGCGGCGAGATCACGCAGTCGGCCTTCTGAGCGTCCGTCAACACGGGCTTGCCCTCAGCGTCGCGACGGGTGAGGTCGCCGACGCACAAGGGGTCCTGCTTGCGCCCATAGGTGAGCTGCAGGCGGTAGCCAAACAAGACGTTGGGCTGGCCAAACACGGCGCGGCCGTTCTGCGTGTCCATGATCAAGAGCGGCAGCTCTTGGGTGGCGTTGACGCCGTCGATCTTGAGCGCCTGCACGCCGAAGAGAATGTTGTAGCGCTGGGGATCGAAGCCCTGGGGTGCCTGGGGCGAGGGCTTACGCTCGCACTTGTTGGCGGCCGAGCAATACCAATTGCTGTCGGGACACTCGAGGCTGCGAAAGCAGCGTGGCTGGCACTCGCCCAAGAAGCAGTAGGCGCCCGTGGGGCAGTCGATGTCGACTTCGCACTGGGGCGGCTGAAGCTCGCAGAAGCCCTCGATGCAGTCGGCCCCGCGTTGGCAATCCTCCCAGCTCGTGCAAGCCTCGCCCCCAAGCACGAGCTCCTCGCAGCGGCCGCGTTTCTCGTTGCACACCTTCATGCGCCCGCTGCACACGCGCTCGAGGCTATCCTTGCCCTCGCTGGCACGGTCGACGATGCGCCCGCACTCACGCTCGCAGCGCCCACGCTCGCTGCAAAAAGCGCCCTCGCCGCAAGCCTCATCGTCCGTGCAGCTCAGGCAGGAGCCGTCGTCGCAGGTTGGCTCGGGCTCCTGCGCCAGAAAATCTTGAATACACGCGTCGACGTCGAAGATGCCAAACCCGGGTACGCCGTCGCGCTCGAGCATCGTGGCCAGGTTGCGCGTCAACGAGCAAGAATTGCTGTCCGTGGCACCCTTCGGCTCGAGCCCCTCGACGAAGAAATAGATGCACGAGTCGAGCAGGTTGAGATCCATCGTGAAGGGCACGGGCTTGCAGAAGCGCGTCTCACGCACGCCCCGCTCCTCTCCCACAACGCAGGCCTCCCCGTAGGCGCACAGGGTCGGATCAGCCTCGCCCCGCTTGGCCTCGCTGGTCGCGACGCAGGGCGCACGGCAGGTGCCGAGGCCCCCCGCGTCCTCCTGAATGCACACGAGCCCCTGGCGGCAGTCGTCCGTCTTCGCGCAACTGCGCGCCCACGCGTTGGGCTCCTGGCACGCTTCGTGAGGCAGCTGCTCGTCAGCCAACTGCGCCTGCGCCCGGGCGGCCCCCGTAGCGAAGAGAAACGCCAGCGACGCGAGCACCCATCCCCAGAGGCTCGCGACGCGGCGCGGGCTGGGCGAGGGCAGGAGGAGCGAGGTTGCATGCACGATCATGGGGAGCTCCAAGGGAGAACGAAAATCTCAAGGGCGGGGGATGCTCGGGTCGGGGGCGGTGACAGACACTCAGAGCTCGATGGGATCGCTCACGCGCAGGCCCTGTTCGGCCGTCTGGGGCGCAAACATAGGCTGCCCGAGCAGGATCTCGGCCTGTGCCGGCGCGGCTGAGCTGCGCTTCATGCGCAGCGTGGCAAGGGTGCCCGTATCGAGCGAGAGGGCGTTCGACGAGGAGAACAGCAGCACGCGCAGGGTCTGAGCGTCGCGTTCCTGAACGATCAACTCCTTGCCCGCGGCGGTGGCCGCATCCCCGGCTACGGCAGAGTCGAACACCAAGTGCTCGCTGTGCCGAATGAACAGCTCCACGACCCGGGGCCCGGTGGCCTCGGACCCGCGCGCGTAGGACACGATCAACGCATCGTCGTCCGTATGCAGCGAGAGCTCGCTCTCGGCCGGCGCTACCGCGGGGACAGTGGACTGCTGGTGAGGCTCGCCCCCCTGCTCGTGGCAAGCGAAGGTCAAAGCTAGGCACAGACAGATGAAAAGATGTCGATGCATGACCGCTTGCCTCACAGTCCGTGGTCGACTGGCCTTGGAGTGGCGTACGCGCCTCCGGTGCCCCACCGGAAGGTCATGCCGTCGCCGCTGCATGTGAAAAGGCAGGTGCTCGACTCTACGAGAGAGTTAAGGCGCCAGCCGCTATTCTGATCGTACACAGTCTCACAAAGGGTAGCGGTAGCCGCAGGCCGGTCGTAGATATGGCTGCAGTGCAGCGCGTTTCGGACGACAACTCCGCCTTTGGATGACAGCTCCGCACCACCCACTGCAACAGTGACGTGTTCCAAGTCGAGCTCGTGGATATCAATGGACGACGCAGGCAGTTCAGCCGTACCCGTCGTCACCTTGAGCGTCCCACGGACCTCGAGCGGACTGTCGACTCTTGCCCTGTCCCAGTCCTTGTCGTAGTTGAGGACTAGGGAGTTTGTTTCGTCATCCACTAGCGCTCGCCCAGTGGGCTCGGGTTTGCCCTTGGGTGTCGTGCCTCGCCTCGAGCTGTGCCCGAGCCTCAGATCTGCTGCGCGAATATACGCACTACCCTGCTCGGCCACGCTCAGCTTGGAAAGCTGCCCGGTGTACGACAGGCTCCCGGATACGCTGGGATTCTCCGGCAGGTTTTCACTCTTGATCCGACCCTCAATCTTTGTTCCCGCAATCGTCGCATTGGTGAGCTGACCGGCGACCTTAGGACCATCAATGGTCGCATTCGATAGATGCCCGCTAACCCGTGAGCCATCAATCGTGGCATTCGAAAGCTGACCGTTCACCTTTGAGCCCGCGATCGTCGCGTTCGTAAGCTCGCCATTCACCTTCGAGCCCGCGATCGTCGCATTCGTAAGGTCACCGGTGACCTTCGAGCCGGCAAGGCTCGTGATGTTGTCGCCGCTGAACCCGCTGCATTCGGGGTTGACGTCCGCGAGGCAGCGGCCACCGAGCGACACCGAGGAGGGCGTGATCATCACACGGGGGCTATCTACGGCGCCGACGCGAAGCGAGATGGAGTTGTTGCTCACCGACATGGCGCCGGTGCCGCCGTACACCGTGGCCGTGCTGCCTTGGAGTCCGATGCCTGCATTTCCAATCGAGAACTGCGAGTCGGCGCTTCGGCTGAGCGTCACCCGCGCGTTGCCCGCCCTCAGCTCGGCGCTGACACTCGTCATGCTGAGGTTTGCGCCCCACGAGTTGACCGTGAAGAGCCGGGTGTCGAGCTTGGCATCCTCGCTCAACGCGAACTTGCTCCACCAACCGCTGTCGAGGTTGATGCTGCCTGCACCGAAGCGGGCCTTGGCCGGCGTGTACGGGCCCTGGGCGACGCCGGCGGCGATGTCGATCGCCCCTTCCTGCATCTGCACGCTAGTGGTCGAGGTCTTCATGCCAGCTGTGTCGCCCGCCGCCTTCACCTCCGCCGTGGCCGTGCGCAGAAACACGCCGGCCTGGCTCAAGCTCACCTCTTCATTGCCACGCTGCACATGGAAGCCCGTGCTCGTGATCTCCTGCTTGGTGCCGGCAAGGATGCCACCCGCTACCACGGCCGTGCCTTGTGCCGTCGAGCGCAGGGAGTAGGCATCGTCATTGGTGGGCAGCACGTGCAGCTCGCCGGTCGCGAAGGTTTGGTCGGCGTGGATCATCATCCGTGCCAGGGGCTTGAGCACCTTGTCTGCAGTCGCCTCATCTTTGGCAACGAGGTGCAGCGTGCCGAGCGAGGCCTGCGAGTTGTTGCCGGCGTTCTCAGCGCTGCTCACAGGCGTCCACTGGATGAAGCCTCCCACGGGAGCCGCGCTACGCGACTCGGGCTCGGCGCCGTACACCGAGCGCATGTCGGCCTTGAGTGCACTCGAGATGCGCTCCCACCCCGTGGTGCTGAGCGTGGTGTTGCCATCGGGCGTGGCGAAGTCGAGGTAGCCGTCCTCATGGGTGCGCTCGCCGACGAAGAGCTCGGTGTCCGCCGTCACGCGATGCGCATAGTGGGCCTGCACCGCCTGGTTGGCCGAGTGGGCCTTCTGCGCCAGCACGGCGTAGTTGGACTTCAACGCATAGGGCGTGCTGCCGAGGGGAATCGGCTTCAAGCAATTGTCGGGGCTGTTGATGCAGATCTCAAAGGCCAGGTCTTGCTCTTGCGCGATGACCTGGTCGAGCTGGCAGCTCGTCATCTGGCGGCCGATGTCGAGGTTGAGCACGCTGTTGCGCACGCGCACGCCCGGGAGGGTCTCGGTGCAGGCCACGCGGTTTTGCGTGGCACCTGGGCGCACCAGGTTGACGGTGATGCTGTCGAACACCGCATCGCCCACGGGGATCTTGGCCTGGGAGATGCGCGCCTGGAGCTTGAACAGACCCGGCGCGTATTGGATGTCGTTGACTGCGAGCTGCATGTAGGTGGCGGGGCAGCTCGCCGCCGTGCACGCGGGGATCGCCGACTTGGCGTCCTGGGCGTCCGCCTTCGAGCCAGCCCAGAGCAGGGCGAGGGCGAATGCGCCGAGCGTGGCGTGGGCTCTGATCACCCGCGTTGGGCGCGGGCACCTGAAACGCAGGGTGTCCATCATCGTGATCTCCTTGAAGTGCCTCGTGCGGGGGATATGGCGGGTCATGGGCTGCCCTCGACAAACTGCTCGAGCTCGTAGCCAAAGCTCTGGAAGGTATCGATATCGAGGGTCCGATAGGCCTGACTCTCGAGATTGTAAGGATCGAGGTTGGGGTCTGCCCCGCTGGTCTCGAAGCACGGGATCTCACGCTTTTCACCAGCCACATCGATCACGACGTTACAGGAGTTGGCCGTCTCGACATGCTTACCGTCGTTGGGGCGCCCATCCTGGCTGTTGACGAACCGACCCTGGTCGATATTGCGGATCACGAGCTCAGCAGCCGGGCGGGGTTCTTGGCCCGGTGCGGCGACGGGGTTCCACACGCAGTTCAGCAGGCCAAAACCCTGACTCGCCATGTCGAAGGGACGCGGATCGTTGCCGTAAGCGCGCACCGGAGCGGGAGTGAGCGCCGCCCCGTTCGCGGTCCGCGCCGGGTTGGTGTCGTTCTCGCCACCCGCGTAGGGGCAGACGCGGTTGTCGACACACTGGCTCGTGGCCCCGTTGCAGCTCGGCAGGCTCGTCAGGTTGAGCTCGGGCGACGAGGACACGCTGCCGACGAACACCCTACTCACGATCACCGCGGGCTGTCCGCCGTACAGATATTGGAGGCCCTGACTTGGCAGGAGCTGGTCTTGGCCCGGCCGGTGGGCACGAGCCACGTGCTCGGGGATGCCGATGCGGTAGCCCAGGTAGGCTCGGCTGCCCGGGTTCGTCTGCTCGCGCGGAGCGCAGTGGCGCGCGTCACCGGCGCACTGGGCCGCGAGGCGCGTGCCGAGACCCGTGGCCGCAGCGTTCAGATTGCTGTAGGGCGGAATCACGAGGCGTAGGCGGACCGCGTCGAAGGGATAGGGCGAGGTCAGGCGATAGCGGCGTGCCATATTTTCGGCTTCGCCACGCGTCTTGTTGTGCACGAGCACGCGCCCAAGCTCGAACCAGCCGTCTCCGCCGTACATGGAGGCGCCGTGCACCTGCACCGAGACCTCGGGCGCGTTGAGGTAGTCGCCGACGCCGTAGGCCTCGAGCTGCACCGTGTGAAACTGGGCCGTGGCCTCCGTGTAGACCAGCGGATCAGCGGGCGTCGGACCGTGATTGACGCTGAGCATCTCGCCCATGCCGCTAAAGGTGGCGGGAGAGAGATCGGGCCAATCCCAATCGAAGAGCACGCACTTGCCCTGGCGGCAGTACTGGGTCGCGGGGTCGCACAGGTAGCGGGAGGCCTGGTTTTCGAAGCTGTAGCACTCCGACAAGCAGCTCCCCTGCTCGCAGGAGAAGCTGTTGCGGTCGGGGCAGCCCTCGATGTACTCGATGCCAAACTCGCCCGTCGTGCGCCGACACTCGGCGCAGGTGCCCGCCTGGCAGAACATGCAGGGCCCGTTGAGGCACTCTTGCTCGTAGCACTGCGACGAGCTCTGGCAGTCGATGGCGCACACGAAGCGGCTGGCCGTGCGGTCTTGGCTCGTGGGCACGGGCATGAGCCGGCAGCTCCCCTCGAGCCCGCAGTCGGCCTGCTTGGTGCAGGGGCGCTGGTCACAGCGCAGGACGCCATCGCCGTCTCGGTCCCAGCACTGCTCGTAGGCGGCGCAGTCGAGGTGGCTCGAGCACACGCCGTTTCGTGCGCCGATCGGGCCGAGGCGCTCGGCCGCGCGCAGCCACTCGACGCCGCGCTCAAACTCCGAGTCGATCGCCAGAGTCTCCCGTGCAGCGTCGTAATAGCGCACCTCATCGAGCCCACCCCTGAACGAGCTCTCGTACATGCCCGAGGTGGGGTTACGGTGGGAGCCCATCCAGTTGCAGTTGAAGGCCGTGTCGAACGAGCGCCAGCTCAGGCCTTCGACGCGCATGGGCGCGCTCGAGATCACCGACAGGTAGCCCTCGACGCGCGGGTCGTCGGCGTCGCGCATGGAGAAATCAAGGGCGTCCGAGGTGGCGACCACGGGCCGGGCATCTTGAATGCCTGAGAGCACGACGCGCTCGAGGTCGGGCGAAAACGCCGCGCTGCTGATGCGCTCGAAGCTGCCTCCCGACAGGTCGACGCGCACGGTGGACTGCCCGGTCTCTGCGAGCAATAGCTGCTGCTCGACCTTGCGCACGAGGGGTGAGAAGGGCGCGGCCACGTCGGTGCGGGCCTTCCCTTGCTTGAGGCGAAACCTGAGCGTGGCGATGTGCGTGTTCTGCGGGATCGGCTTGGCGCTCGTCTCGCTGAGCACCTGCACCATCAGGTAGGCGCCGGTGCTCGAGTAGCGCGACGTCACCTCGAGTCCGCCGTTGGGCTTGCCAGCCACGGGCTTGTTCGTACGAATCCACGCGCTCGTATCGGCGAGCAAGCGACCGCTGATGGGGTCGGCCACGGGCTCGAGGTCTTCGTCGTAGAGCACGTACAGGTCACGCAGCTCGGCGGGCTGGCAGTCGAGCTTGCTGCAGGTGCCGACGCCGTCTGGGTTTTCCGTGTCCGCGTCGCAGGCGCGGTTCATGTTGCGGTCCCAGCAGAAGTCGGGAAAAGACTCGGGATCGCGCGTATAGGTCACGCTGACACTGACCTCGTCGCCGCTCCAGGTCGGAGCCGAGACGGCGTAGCTGCCCTGTGCGCTCTCATACCGTGACAGCTCTTCGGCGAAGAGAGTGCGTGCCATGCCGTCACGCATGCCTGCGGCGAGGAGCTTGGCGTCACCGTCGGGCACGGCATAGGGCGCCCCGTCGATGCCACGCGCGATGCGAGAGCGCGCCTGGTACGCCGCAGGCACGTTGGCCACGTCGAACCAGACCAGCTCGGCGTTGTCGAAGCGCTCGCTCGCCCGGTTGGTCACGAGGCGTCCATTGCCGAGCCAGTGGGCCTGGGTGTAGTTGTAGCGATTGCTTGCGTTGGCCCCGTCGACGCCGCTCAGCGTATAGCGATAGAACACGTTGAGCTGTTCGATGGTCCGAAAGTCGAGCAACGTTGCGGCGTCGCCGCTCGGCTGCGGTACCACGATCCGGCCCGTGTTGGGATCGTAGGCCACGTAATACAGCTGATAGCCGCGGGCGAGCGTGTTGTAGTAGCGCTGGCGGCTGAAGGCGTTTGACTCGAACACGATGGCGCGGCCGTCTGGAGACCACCGCGGGTGGCGTGCGAAGCGACCGGCCGCCGTCCCGCCAAACCCGCTCGTCACCTGCACGGGCTCCGTGCCGTCGGCATTGGCGAGCCAGATCTCGTAGTCGCCCGTGCGCGACGAGACGAACACGACCTTACCATTACCGGGATGAAAGTCGGGATCGAGCGCAGTGCTGTCGAGGTCTCTGAGCACGTCAGCCTGCGACATGCCGTTGGGATCCATGCGCGCGATACCGAAGAGGTTGTTGCGAGAAGAAGCGTGGAAGATGGCCTCGCGCTTGACGAGGGGCTCGACCAGGGCGAGCTTGCTTTGCTGCGTGCCCAGGCAGCCTTTGACCAGATCGGTGAGGGGAAGCTCTTTCGTCGTCGAGAGGGTGGGCTCGGTCGGATGGCGAAGGTGGGTGGACACCGTCGCACCGCCTGCACCGTTGTTTTTGATGGAGGCCGCGAAATAGAGCCAGGTGCGATCGGGCAAGCCACTCGCGAGCTCGACGCGGGTGGTGTCTGCCGACTGGCGGTCGCCCTCGAACCAGTCGAGCGCGAACGTTCCACCGTCGAAAGGGCGCAGCGCTACGCCGAAGCCATTGCGGTTTGTGTCGGCGTTGTGGGCGAAGAGGATCTGCTCGCCCGTACCGGTGCCACGGCGATCACCCTCGTGATAGAACCAGAACGACACGGAGAAGTCGTCGTCGCGGAGCGTGACGTCGTCGAACACGACGGGCAGCTCGAGATGGTCGCTGAAGCCGTCGAGAAACAGTCCCGGGCCGCTCACGCCCTCGATGCCACCTTCGCCTTCGACCACGCCGCGCTGCATCGCGTTGTACTTGAAGCGCAGCTTGGCGTCGCACCCGTACAGCAACGAACAGGCCTCATCCTCCGTGGGCACAAGTCGCGTCTGAGGCCCGAGCGCGCGATCGTCGAAGGTGTAGTGCAGCGCAAGCTTCGGGGTCGCTGCGCCCACGGGGTCGATCCGGATGGGCGCACCCCACAGATGATCCGCTTCGAGAGGCGAGGCACCATCGTTGGGCGTGGGGTCGGGATTGGGCGCCAGCGCGCGGCGCTGAATGGCGTTATCGGTGGCAAAGGTAAGGGTACCCGACTGGGTTGGGCTCAAACGCGTGAAGACGAGCTCGGCCACGGCTCCCTTGGGGATCGGGCGAGTGGCGTCGGCGCCCATGATGATCACCCGCAGCTCACTCGTGGTCGCCGCATCGAATCCAGTTTGCCGGACCTGCAGCGTCTTGCCTGCGTCCGTGAGAATGGGCAGGGCGCGCGCGTTGGTGAGCTTGAGCGCCTGGCGCGGCACGCGCACGTGCAGGTCGAGAATGCGCGCGTCGACCGGAGCATGGTCGAACACCACGTGCACCACCACCTCCTGGTCGGTGGCCTCGACGAGCTGGAGGCGAAACGCGGTGCAGCTCGCGGCCGTGGGGCTCTCGCAGCCTGGGCGCGTGGCGCAGTAGCCCACGTCGAGGGGGATGGCATCCAGCTGCTGCGGATTCGCGAACGTACAGGCCGCCGCGAAACCGCACGCCATGCCGTTCGTGCACATCGTCTGGGCTGTCGCGGTGCCAGGAGCGTCCACGGTACCAAGCGCAGCCTCTTGCCACTTGCGCAGGCCATCGTTGTCCTCGTCGCGACAGGCCGGGCTTGCGGCATCAGCACCCGCGCAGTCGGGCTCGCCCCAGAAGCGACGCAGGGCAATCCCATGGTCGAGCCGATCGACGTCGCCGTCGCGGTCGAGATCCCAGGCTATATCGCGCGAG
>CAYNOM010000027.1:16055-21277 GCA_964398415.1 uncultured Polyangiales bacterium
GTCGGTGCGCTTGCCGTAGCCACACTTCTGTTCGCAGTAGGCGTAAGCCTCGAGCTCTTGCAGCGAAGTGAGACTGAGCTGAGCTTCCGCACGCGCGGACGAAAAGGCAGCGAGGCTCGTGACGGCGAGCGCCAAGAAGAAGCGGACAAGGCAGCTCATGGCTTCACCACCAGCGGCAGATCGTAAGATGTGGTCTGAAGGAGCGCGTCCGCGCCCGCCGGGGCAAACGTCTGCTCTCGCCGCTGGAGCCGCAATGCAATGGGCTCGTCGCCGGTGATGCGCAACCTGAGCTCCGCGAGACGACCGGCTCCGACCTCGCTCGCGCGGGAAGAGCCGTAGACCAGGAAGCGGTAAGCCCCGTCGGCAGCCTGCTTGAAAGCCTGCCCGGTGAATGGGTCGCGGTACAGCGCCTTGCCGGCATCGGTCAGCGCCGAGCCACTTTGCGCGTCAACGAGTGTGGCAGGCCCTTCGATGAGGAGGCGTAGCTCGGCCATGCGCGGCAGCGAGACCTCCGCGTGGGACGTGAGATCGACGCCGATCACGAGCTCATCACCGACGCGGCGCGCGCGTGTGTCGGTGATGACCGAAAGGTTCAGCGGGCAGTCTGCGCACGTCTGGGTGGCGACGCATTGGCCAGCGGCGCAGGCCTGACCCGCGTCACAGGTTCCGCAGGCGCGACCACAGACCTCCCCGCAACTCGCGCCCAGGCTCTCGCAGGTGTCGACACACTCGGACAGCGGCACGCACAGGCTGTCGGCCCGGCACACTTTTCCATCTTGGCAGGCACAGCTGCCGCCGCAGCCGTCGTCGCAGCGCGCGCCATCGCATACCGGCTTACACTGGTCCGGGTCGACCGGAATCTTACCATCGTCGCAGCAGGTGCCACCGCAGCCGTCGGGCGCGCCGCACTCACCACACTGGGGGCTGCACGCATCGGCCTCGGGGACTTCATCATGGCCGCAGCCCGCCGAAAGGGCGAGGACGGTGACGATCGCGCCCAAAGAGAGGCGTACGCCACTGCTCAGTATCATGTGTCTCATGGGTGCCTCGCGTGCAGGAGGTACGTAGCGATCATGGCTGGGGCTCCGCGTTGCCAGCAGCCGTGGGGCCGAATCCCGAGAGCGGCAGGAGCAGGCGGGAGTCTCCCTCGATGGGCAAGACATGGCGCGCCACGGCCGCGAAGCCGTAGCCATCGCCCTGGATGGCGTCATCGAGCAACACAAAGGGCAGCGCGGGTGCGCCGGCGCGCGCCCGGAGCGCGATGATGTCGGGATCGGTCTCGGGCTTGACCGTCAGACGCGGCTCGACGAGCTTCTGTCGGATGAAGCGCTGGATGGCGTCGGTGCCACACTCATCGCCCTTACAGGCGGAGTCGACCACGAGCGTGACGTCGACGGGCGTTGGCGCAGGCAGCGATCTGCAGAATGGATGATCAGAGAGCGCGCCGTTTGCCGCACAAGGCGCGTGCGAAGTGCGCCTCTGAGACACCGCCCTCATGGCGCTTGCCGTCGATGAAGAACGTGGGGCTCTCGCGCACTTTGGCCTTTTGTGAGCGCTCGATGGAAGCACGCAACAGCGCCTCCCCCCGAGCGCCCTCCGCGCAAGCCCGAAGGCTCGGCCCGTCTACGGCGAGACCCGCGAAGCAGCGCTCACTCTCCGCTGGCGCCGCGCGCGAATGACAGGCGAGGGCACGCCGCAGGACGGACTCGCCACCGACTTCCTGCGCACACAACTGGAGGCGCCCCGCACGCAGATCTGCGTCGCCATACATGGAGTCGAGCGCGCCCGATTCGAGAACGCCACCGATGTGATGAACCGCAATGCTCAGACGCGCTCCAAAGTGGTCTACGGCGGGCAAGAGACCAGACAGCGCGTCCTGGGAGAATGGGCACGTTGCCATGATGTAGGCGTCGACGCGCACGGGCGAAGCTGCCGGGGCCGGCGTGTCTCCGCAACCGAGACACAGCACAGTAAGCAGCGACGCACAGCGAGCGAGCTGGGCACGGATCGTCACGGGTAGTCCTCGAGAGAGCCGCAATCGGCCGAGGTCTACATATCGAGACTACGGTCGACCGGACGTGGGGAGGTAGTGAAATGGACTTGCGGACAGCAACTATCAGGTTCTGCGAGCAAAGCAAACCCTGGCGAGAGCGAAGCCGGGGTGAATATTGGTAAGACACACCAGACGACCATCGGCACGGTTTCTTGGCATGGCGGTTTGCGCGGGCGTGCCTGTCGACGTAAAAAATCACGCCCCCCCGCTGGCGTCGCCAAGCCGCCACCCTCACGTGTCATCAGGTGACCCATGGATGCTCGCAAGCTCACTCTCGCCGCGACTGGGCTCGTGGCCTTGTCTGCCGCGTTCTGGCTCGGAACCCGCGCACCCTCCTCGACGACGGCCGACGTGATTGAGGGCGCACCTAAACCCGTGGCGCAGGAGGCACCCGATGCGCCGTCGCCCCGAGCGGCCCAGCAGGCGCAAACGAGCAGCGCGCAACCACGCAGACAGCGCCCCGCACGCGCAGCAGCGGAAGCCGACGCAGGTCTCGAGCAAGCGGCCCCCGGACTTGCCCAGGGCATGACGCGTGAGGAATACCGCGCTCAGCGCAAGCAGCGTGCGCCACAGAAGGCGATGAACGAGGTGTTCGCCGAGGAGGGGGTCGACCCCAGATTCACCGCCGAGATGAAGCCGAAGCTCACCAGCTTTCTCGGGCGCATCTACGACGAGAGCAGCGTGCGCTCCGTCGAGTGCCGCAAGAGCGGGTGCTTGGTGGCCTTCGAGACCACCGAGGCCGACGGTGTGCTCGGCCTGATGGAGCAAGCCGAGCAAGACCTGGGCGTGGTCGGCGGTGGCGCCATGGGCGGCGCTCCGGTGAAGGGCAAGCCGGGTCGCTACTCGTTCGAGGCGTTGTTTCTGTTCGAGCGCGGGTAGCGCGTTGTGCGCTGCTTCACAGCGCTGCTCGGCCCAGCCGGCATCGCTAACGCGATTAGCCCGTCAGCGCCACCCCCTCCGTGTGCGCGCATTACCCCCGTGGTGAGCGTGAGCAGAAACAACGGGCCACGCGACCCGTGTTGCTGCCGTAAGGCGATGCAAGCTAGGCTGCCTCGGCTTGGCACTCGTTGGGCAAGGGAGCATCCATGAAGTACTTCAATCGCAAAGTGGTCGTGTTCGGATTGGTCGCCGCCATGCTCGGCGCCTGTGGTGACGACGGGGGCGCAGACAACGACGGCGTGGCCAACAACGGCGGCGGCGGCACGAACAATGGTGGCGCGTCCTCGGGAGACGGCGGCTCGGCTGGCAACGGCGGGGACAAGGATGCGGGCTCGGGCGGGGGCAACAACGGCTCGGACGGCGGCGGGGGCGCCACGGGCGACTACATCGTGGAGCCGAGCATGTGCGGCGCCACGGGCCCCAACCAGATCTTCGACACGAGCGATCGCGGCGGTTGCTACTACTTCTACTGTTACACCAACGAAGCAGGTCTTCGTGCGTCTGCGGGCAGCGGCGCTTGCGCCAACGACACTGATGTCGCGGTTCAGTGCGAGGGCTCCACGCCGCGCATCGTGGCCGCTTGCGCGCGAAAACCCGTCATCCTCGCCCAGATCGGCAACATCGACAACTTCAAGAACGCGATCACGAATTGCGCACGCGAAGACGCGGCTCTCGCCGATGTGAGCGATGGGTGCCTCGCGTGCAATGTCGAGTCTGCCGGTTGCGCCTCAAAGTGCGCTCTCGACTGCGCGATGGGCGACAGCCCCGCCTGCGATGACTGCCGAGAGGAAGAGGAGTGCACCCCTGACTTCTACAAGTGCGCGGGCCTGCCGAACCCGATGGAGCTCTGATCTGGGGACACCCTTCGCCCTCAGAAACGATAGTTGCCCTGCAGGGAAATGACATCGATCGAGGATGTATAGCGGCCCTCGTTGACCACCAGCGCCTGGTCCGGTGTAATCGCTGTCACCTCGCGCAGGTTGCCCTCCCCGACAGCCACGTCAATGGTCTCGTTGAAGATGTGCGCGTAGCCAACGGTGAGATCGAAAAGGCCCATGCGATACGTCGCGCCAACGTGGACGGCGAGCTTGGACACCGGCCAGTAGTCGAGGTTCATGTTCTCCACCGGAACGCCGCGCGTTTCGTAGGCCACACCAGCACGCGCAGCCAGCATTCCGGGGATGATGAGGTAGTCGCCTCCGACGCGAACGCCGAAGGTGTCGTTCCATTCGTGGGGAAGCCGGGCGACCGGAGGCAAGCCGGAAGGCGCATCTGCGACGGGATCCGAAGAGAACGCGACGGCTGGCACCACGGTCGCGTTCGGATCGAACTTGTACAAGGTAAGAGTGTAGTCCTCGACGTGCCCCGTGTTGACCCAGTAGCCGTCGACCTCGATATCCCAGCGCTCATTCTCCATCGGGTCATTGGACACGACGCTAGCATCGATCCGACTTACGTAGCGGGCACCGAGCACGAGCTCGAAGCGTTGGTAAGGTACCTCGAGCTTTGCACCGTCGATGCGACAATGGGTGCCAGGGTTCTGAACCTGCATGCCTGTCATGGGGTCAGTTTCGACGGCCTCGCACGACCTCCGCGGAGCGCCCTTGATGCCATTGGAGGTCACATCGACGTAGCCATCGGCCTCGATGTCTGCATTCCAAATGAACGTCGCAGATAGGTCGACAGCCTCGATCGGACTGACCGTCGCGCTGGCCGTGGCCCGCGGAATGAATAGGTCGCGCACCCGTACATCGTTCACCACCTCCTGGTCGAGAAAGCCCGGCCCGAGGGAGGCCACGTTGCGATAGCTGACGTCTGCGAAGCCCGCGGCCAGGCTTGCTCCCACACGCACCATCTTGCTCGGCGCATAACCGAGGCCCACCGACAGAAAGCCCGCCAAGATCTCGCGGTCGAGGAGCAGCGCACGATTGGGCGACTGCGTGCCCGTCGTGGTCGGACGGTAGAGCTCACCGGGTTGGGGATTGACGGTCACGATGTTGTCGCTTCCGAACTTCAGGCTTCCGATGCCGGCTGGTGTGAAGAAGCCTGCGCCAAGCCCCAATTGCTCTGAAAGACGCAGCACGAAGCCCGCATTGCCCGCAGGCATCAAGCTCGCCTCATTGCACACCTCGCCGAAGGTCTCGTACGACTTGTACTCCACGAGAGGATCACCGTTGGCATCGATACGGCTGTCCCGCGCGCGGTCGAAGCACGCGTTGAAGATGGGCAG
>CAYNOM010000028.1:0-12930 GCA_964398415.1 uncultured Polyangiales bacterium
TCACGCCCGAGGTCATCCAGGGCGCCGACGTGGTGTTGATCGCCACCGATCACACGGCGGTCGACTACGACCTGGTGCTCGAGCACGCTCAGCTCATCGTCGACACGCGCGGTCGTTATCGCGGCGTGCACGCCAAGGTCGTCAAGGCCTGAGCAGGGGACAGGCCTGAGCAGGGGGACGGATCGTCGTTTCTAACTTTCCGTGCCTACCCGTTTCTGTGATCCAAGACTTCGCGCACTTTGGCAGCTAGATTCGGCAGCGTGAACGGCTTCTGGATGAAGTGAACCCCATCTTCGAGCACGCCGTGATGAGCAATGACATCGGCCGTATATCCCGACATGAACAGGCACTCGAGGTGCGGATACGAGGCCTGAAGGATCTTGGCCAAGTCGCGACCGTTCATTTCCGGCATGACCGTGTCGGTGACGAGCAGGCGGATTTCCGCTTGCTCATGCGCAAGTCGCAGGGCTTCACCGGGACTGGCTGCCTTGAGAACGGCGTACCCTTGTGTTTCCAGCATCTGGGCGACCAAGTTTAGGATGGCTGGCTCATCTTCGACGAGCAGGATGGTTTCCCGACCAAGTGGCGCCGTTGGGGCAGGTAGCTCCAGCGGTGACGGGAGCACGTCGTCGTCCTCATGTCGAGGCACGTAGACCGAGAACGTCGTGCCCCTCCCCGGCTCGCTGTAGAACTTGATGAAGCCGTTGTTCTGTCTGACTGCTCCATAGACCGTTGCCAGACCGAGACCGGTCCCCTTGCCCAAGTCTTTGGTGGTGTAGAATGGTTCGAAGATCCGAAGCTGTGTCTTCTCGTCCATGCCGATACCGTCATCACTGACTCTCAGCATTACATACTGCCCTGGCTTGGCTTCCGGGCTCGCGTCGCAGTCGTCGGAATCGATGGAGCGATTCTCCGTTTCAATGGTGATCTGACCGGTGTCGGTGATGGCATCGCGGGCATTGACGCACAGGTTGGCAAGGATCTGATCGACCTGAGACGGATCCATCTTGACCTGCCACAGGTCGGGGGCTGGCTTCCAGGTGAGGTGAATGTCTTCGCCGATCAGTCGCCGCAGCATCTTGATCATGGCCGAGATCGTCTCGTTCAAATTGAGCGCTACCGGCGCGATCGTTTGCCTACGGGCGAAAGCGAGCAGCTGCCGGGTCAAGTCCGCCGAGCGTTCCGCCGTCTGGCAGATGGTTTTGAGATCCTCACGTACCGGATGGTTTTCGTCCAATCGTTTGAGACCTAGCTCGGCATGACCGAGGATCACCGTCAGCATGTTGTTGAAATCGTGCGCGACACCGCCGGCCAAGCGGCCGACCGACTCAATCTTTTGGGCCTGCTGCAGTTGCAGTTGGAGCTTGCGGTTTTCCTCTTCGGCGAGCTTGCGTGCGGTGATGTCTCTCGCAGTGCCGGCAAATCCGATGACCTTTCCGGTTCCATCCAGCTCCTTGCGCATCGACCACGCCATGTGATGCAAGCGACCATCCACGCCCACTTGGCGATTCTCGTGGGTGAAGAATGTCGCTTCGCTGAAGATCCAGGATTGGAAGGCAGCCTCCGTCGCAGAGCGGTCTTCCGGATGAATGAAATCAAAGGCCAGGCGACCGCGGCACTGCTCCGGTGCCAAGCCGAAGATCTCTTGGGCTGCGTGATTGACGAAGGTGAAGTACCCGTCCGCATCAACCCTGGTGATGAGATCCGCGGTTTCCTCCACTAGGGTGCGATACTGTTTCCTGCTCTCCTGAAGCGCAACGTTGGTGCGTTGTTGGAGCCGACCCAAGGTCAACAAGAGGACTATCAGACTTCCTAAGACGAGAAACGCGATGGTCGCCGCAATGACTTTGCCCTTGTGTTCGGTCCACAGAGGCAAAGGGCGGTTGATGAAGACCGTGTTGGCCGGAAGCGCGCTGGTCTCCGCGCCCCAATACTCCAGTTGCCGCCAGTCGAACACGGGCACACTGACACTTTGGAGGATCGTAACAGGCTCCGCTGGTCGGGTTGTGCCGCGCAGGAGGCCGAGCGCATGGTTCGCCATGAGCATCGCATCATCGCGGGTGATGGACACCATCCCGCCGACCGCACCGAGCTTGACGTTTTGTTCGAACAGCACAAACAAGGGAACGCGGGCGGACCTCAACACGCGCTCGAGAAATTGCGCCGGAACGAAGAGCTGCCCCTTGGCGTCTTTCGTGACGCCCACACCCATGACGACGGTGTTGTCCGGAGCGACAGCCAGTTTCGCCTCGATCTCCGCGGCACTCAGCCCATAGGTATGTTCGATCTGAAGTGTGTCTTGCCACGGAGCCAGCTCGCTACGAATGAACTCTCTGCGCGAACGTTCCTGTTCGCTGTTGCCTTGGATCACGATGACCCGCTCGGTCTTGGGAAAGAGCTCGAGCGCCCGCTGCAAGGTGCCGCGATAATCGAGCCTGGACATCTGAGCTATCAGGTACCGCTGGCCGGTGAGCGCGGGAGCGGGAACCTCCGCGTTCCAGACCAAGGCCGGCGCCTCTGGGGCTACCTCTGCGATGTCATTCAACAAAAAATTCAGCGCTGGCTGCCCTGCGCAAAAAATCAGGCCGACGTCCATGTTGGCATACTTCTCAACCAAGAAGGCGGCGTGTTGCTGACGTTCACTCGCGCGCATTGGACGGTCGAGGTCGAGGTACTCGACATGGAAGCTGTGGCCTGCCATCCCGCCGTTGGAGAGTGTGCTGACCAAAGTATCCAAGTAACTTTCGTTGACCGGGTGGCCGAAGTTCGACATCAGAATCAGCGCCTGTTTGCCTCGAGGCAGCGCGGATGAATCTGACGAATCTGGAACGGTTTGCGCGCCCGACGCCGGCACGAACGTGAGGAGTGCGAACAAGACAGCGCTCACGATGAGGACTGTCTTGCCGCCACAGCCGATGCCCTGCGCCGTCGAGGTCAGTGTCAAAAGGCGCTTCTTTGGAGGAGCTTGCGTCAACAAGTCCGGGGCCACCGCAGGGCATTAGCATTGCATCACGGCTCACGCTGGGCGGCCGACAGTGGCGGTCGAGCACGAGCTAGTCCCAAATGGGGGACGCTCGCTTGCGCCCACATGTCGGTAGGTGAGCTGTGACCATCTGATGACTGTGGGCGACCGGTTAACGCGATATGCATGAGGTCTATGGCCGTTGCAGTCTTGGTCAACGTTCGTGCACGTCGTGGTTCGGAAGCGATAGGTCAGCTTGTGCGCACCCTGCTCCCGCAGGCGCGTCTGGCCGTGACGACCTCACTCGAGGAGGCGCGTCGCTGGGTGGTCGAAGAGCTGATGCCGGACCCGCCGCAGCTGCTCTTGTCGGGAGGCGGCGATGGCACGGCCGTTTCGCTGCTCAACGAGCTGCGCGATGCCAACACCACGTTTCCTGCGCTCGGTCTTCTGCCGCTCGGGACTGGCAATGGCTGGGCGCGCGTCACGGGGGCGCCCCAGACCCGCACAGCCTTGCGTGGCATCGCGGCGCTGGCGGGTGATGCGCCGCCGCTGCGGCACTTTGCGCTAGTCGAGACCGAAGGGCGCCTGACGCCGTTTGCCGGCACGGGCTGGGATGCCGAGATCGTCAGCGACTACCATCGCGTGCTCGCGGCCCTGCCCAAACCGCTCAATCAGGCCCAGAACCCGACCTTGGGTTACCTGCGTGCGATCTTCACCCGCACCATCCCACGTCATCTTGGCCAGATGGGCCCGGCCACGGTCACGCTGACGAACCTGGGCGAGGATGCCTACGTGGTGGACGACCGAGGTCACCCGCAGCGGCTTCCCGGCGGCGGCAAGGGGGCGGTGCTGTATCGCGGGCCCCTGGGCGTCGCGGGCGCAGGAACGACCACCGACCTTGGCTTGGGCTTTCGCGCGTTTCCGTTCGCCCATGCCATGTCGGGTCGGCTTGCTGTGCGTGTGTATGGCGCGACGCCGCTCGAGGCCATGTTGCGCATGCCCAAGCTTTGGCGCGGGGCACACCCAGTGCCGAAGAGCCACAGCTTTTTGCTCACCCACTGCCGCATGGATTTCGATCGCGAGGTGCCCTTCGAAATCGGCGGAGACCTACTCGGCGACCGCCGCTCGGTGGAGTTTCGGTTGGCCGAGGTCGGCGTCAATCTGGTCGACTGGTCGTCGATGCGCGCGGCCTGAGGCCTCAGCGCGAGAGCTTCGCGAGCACGGCGTCGCCCATCTCGCGCGTGCTGACGAGTCGCTTGCCTGCGCTGTCGCCGCCTATGATGTCGCCGGTGCGTAGCCCGTCGTCGAGCACCGCTTCGACGGCTTGCTCGATGCGCGCGGCGAGATCCCTGCGCTTTTGCGTGTGCTCGAACAACATGGCGACCGAGAGGATGGCCGCGAGCGGATTGGCCTTGCCCTGACCCGCGATGTCGGGTGCAGAGCCGTGGATCGGCTCGTACAGCGCGCACTTGTCGCCGAGTGAGGCCGACGGCAGAAGGCCGATGGAGCCGGTGGTCGCGCCGGCTTCGTCGGAGATGATGTCGCCAAACAGGTTCTCGCACACGAGCACATCGAACTGCCCGGGGTTGAGCACGAGCTGCATCGCGCAGTTGTCGACGTACATGTGCGAGAGCGCGACGTCGGGGTAGCCCTTCGAGACCTCCTCCATCACGCGGCGCCAGAGCTGCATCGTCTCGAGCACGTTGGCCTTGTCGATGCTGCACACCTTCTTCTTGCGCTCGCGTGCGACCTCGAAGGCCTTGATGCCGATGCGGCGGATCTCGTCTTCGGTGTACGTGAGCGTATTGACGCCCACCTGCGCACCGGGCTCACCGCTCACGCCCCGGGGCTTACCGAAGTACAGGCCCCCGATCAGCTCGCGCACCACCACGTAGTCGACCTGCTCGGCCAGGTCTTTACGTAAGGGCGAGGCGGCGGCGAGGCTCTTGAAGATCTTGGCCGGCCGCAGGTTGGCGTACACGCCCATCTCGCTGCGCAGGTTCAACAGGCCCGTCTCGGCGCGCTTGTCGCGAGGCAGGTGGTCCCACTTGGGGCCGCCGACGGCACCCAAGAGCACCGCGTCCACCTCGGTGGCGCGCTTCAGCAATGCAGGGGTGGCAGGCACGCCGTGGGCATCGATGGAAGCACCGCCGAACAGCTCATGCTCGAGCGCGAGCGCGATGCCGCTCTGTTCTGCGACGACCGCCAGCACCCTGAGTGCCTGCTCGGTCACCTCCGGGCCGATGCCATCTCCCGCCACGACCAAAATCTCGAGCCGCTCCATGTTCGCTTCCGTTCCTGACGTCGTTGAATCGCTGTGCTCAGGCGTCTGCCGAAGGCGGATCGGACCTGCGCATGTTGAGCTGTCGTTGGTAGGCCTGCTGATTGAGCGCGTTGACGAAGGCGAGGGCGCTCGCCACCACCACGTCCGTGTGCCGACCCTGGCCACGTGACACGACGCCGTCTTCTTCGATCGAGAGGGTAACCTTACCTTGGGCATCGGCCCCGCCCGAGACGGCGCTCAGCTCGTATTGCTCGAGGCGTACGTTGGGCTTGTCGGTGATCTGCCGAATCGCGGAGATGAGCGCTTCGACGGGGCCATCGCCCGTGTGCTCTGCGTTTTTTTCCACGCCATCGACCTCGAGGAAAACGCGTGCGAAGGGTTGCGCTTCGCTGCCTCCCTTGAACTCCACGTCGATCAACCGATAGACCTCCTTCAAGCTGAAGTCGTCGGCCACGAGCGGGTAGAGATCCTCGTCGTAGATCGTCTTCTTTTTGTCGCAGAGCTTCTTGAAGCTGTCGAAGGCGCGGGCGAGCTGGGCGTCGTCGAGCTCGTAGCCGAGCGACGAGAGCCTGTCTTTGAGGGCGGCGCGCCCAGAGTGCTTGCCGAGCACGATGCTGTTCGTGGGGAGACCTATCTGACGCGGCTCCATGATCTCGTAGGTGCTGCGGTTCTGCAGCATGCCGTGCTGATGGATGCCGGCCTCGTGGGCGAAGGCGTTTCGGCCCACGATGGCCTTGTTTGGCTGAACGTTGAGCCCGGTGATCTCGCTGACCAGCCGGCTCGTCGGATACAGGTGCTCGGTGACGATGCGCGTCTGTACCGGAAAAAGTTGGGGCCGCACCTTCAGCGCCATCACGACCTCTTCCAGGGCCGCATTGCCCGCGCGCTCGCCGATGCCGTTGATGCAGCATTCCACTTGCCGCGCGCCGGCGGAGATGGCTGCCAGCGAATTGGCGACCGCGAGGCCGAGGTCGTTGTGGCAGTGGGTCGACACGATCACGTCGCGGTCGCCTATCACCTCGAGCACCGCCTTCACGATGGTCTTGTACTCGTCGGGCATCGTGTAGCCGACGGTGTCGGGGAGGTTCAGCACCTTCGCGCCGCACTCGATGGCCGCGGCGCATGCTTCTTTCAAGAAGCCGAGGTCGCTGCGGGTGGCGTCCTCGGCGCTGAACTCGACGTTGTCGGTGAGCTCGCGGCAGGCCGACACCCCGCGCCGGATCTCTTCGAGCACCTCGGCTTCGCTCAGCTTCAGCTTGTGCTCCATGTGCAGCTTGCTCGTCGCGATGAACGTGTGCAGGCGCGGTCGCGCCGCATCTCGCAAGGCGCTCCAGGCGGCGCGGATGTCGGCGTGACGGGTGCGGCACAGGCTTGCGATCTCACAGCCGCGGATCTCCTCGGCGATGCGCCGGATGCTCTCGACCTCGCCGGGTGAGGCGGCTGCAAAGCCCGCTTCGATGACGTCGACCCCGAGCTTTTCCAGCATGCGGGCGATGCGTAGCTTTTCTTCCATCGTCATCGTCGCGCCCGGGGATTGCTCGCCGTCGCGCAGGGTCGTGTCGAAGATGCGTACGTGCTCGTCGGTGCTCATGGCTCTTCCTGGAGGCAACGGTCCCGTGAGAAAAGGCAGGCCGCGCACTTGAACGCCTGAATCTACTTGGTTTTGGATTCCGAGCCAGCCTCTGCATTGAGCCGCTCTTGATCCCCCGTTCGGGTTCTGTTAAACCTGGCAGGTCCCGCACCCCTGATTGCGCAAACTCAGCGTGTTTTCGGTGGTTTAGGGCAACGGTGCGGGTCCCTTCTGGACGCGCGCTGACCCGGGTGTGGCAAGAATGGAGCAGACGGCTCGATGATCTTCGACTGGCTCCAGGGCCTCTTTTCGCACGACATTGCGGTCGATCTCGGCACCGCGACGACGCTAATTTACGTCAAGGGCAAGGGCATCGTGTCCTGCGAGCCCTCCGTAGTGGCGGTGCAGCGCGGGCTGCGCGGTGAAAAGAAGGTCATCGCGGTCGGTACCGAGGCCAAGGAAATGCTCGGCCGCACGCCGGGCAACATCGAGGCGGTCAGGCCCCTCCGAGACGGCGTCATCGCCGACTTCGAGATCACCGAGGCCATGCTTCGTTACTTCATCCAGCGCGCCCACCGCGGCCGTGTGCGCGTCATCATCTGCGTGCCTTTCGGCATCACCGAGGTCGAAAAGCGCGCGGTGAAGGAGAGCGCGGAGAGCGCGGGCGCCCACGAGGTGTTCCTCATCGAAGAGCCCATGGCAGCGGCGATCGGGGCGGGTCTTCCGATCACCGAGCCTAGCGGCAACATGGTCGTCGACATCGGCGGCGGCACGACCGAGGTGGCCGTCATCTCGCTGGCCGGCATCGTCTACTCGCAGTCGGTGCGCGTCGGCGGCGACAAGATGGACGACGCCATCATCAACTACATGAAGCGTAAGTACAATCTGCTCATCGGTGAGCAGACGGCCGAGCGCGTGAAGTGCACGATTGGCACGGCCTACCCCGAGGACGAGCTCGAGACGCTCGAGGTCAAGGGACGCGATCTGCTCGCGGGCATTCCGAAGACGGTGCTCGTGAACAGCTCGGAGATCCGCGAGGCCCTGAGCGAGCCCATCAACGCCATCGTGGAGGCGGTGATGTTGGCGCTCGAGCGCACGCCTCCTGAGCTCAGCGCGGACATCGTCGATAAGGGCATCGTGCTCACCGGCGGCGGCGCGCTCCTTCGAAACCTGGACGTCCTGTTGCGCGAGGAGACTGGCCTCCCGGTCACGGTCTCGGACGACCCTGTGAGTTGCGTCGTGCTCGGTTCGGGCAAGGCGCTCGACCACGCCGATCTTCTGCGCAACGTAACGATCTCCTAGGGTGAATCTCTTCAAGCGCTTTCGGGATGCGGCCATCGCCATCGTACTGTTGGCGCTGCCGTTCTTCGTCCTGAGGGCGAACTTGCGAGACCCCTCGAAGGCCAACTTCGTCGATCGCTGGCTTTTGTCGCTCAGCGCGCCGGTGCAGTGGCTGGCCGTGCGCTCGGCGAGTGGCGCGTCGGCGATCATCGAGGAGTACGTCTACCTCGTCGACGTCGAGGCCGAAAACGATCGCATCAGCTACGAAAATGCGCGCCTCAAGCAGCGCATTCGCGATCTCGAGGAGCTCGAGCGCGAGAACGTCCGGCTGCGTGGCATGCTGGCCCTGCGCACCGAGCTGCCCGGGGAAACGATCAGCGCGCGCGTGATCGCCAAGGACATCTCACCCCTGTTTCGCGTGATCCGGGTCCGCCTCGATCGCGGCCGCGACGATCGCGTCAAGTCGGGCATGCCTGTCGTGACCACGGAGGGCCTCGTGGGACAGATCTCGCGCGTCAGTGACCGTTACGCCGACGTGATGCTCACCGTCGACGAGGGCAGCGCCGTCGACGTGGTGGTGCAGCGCACGGGCTCGCGAGGCATTCTCGCCGGCACCGGCGAGAGCGACACTTACAAGTCGCGCATCCAATATCTGTTGCGCGCGGACGAGGTGCGCGTCGGTGACGTCGTGTACACGTCGGGCCTCGGTCGACGCTTTCCGCCGAACCTCAAGGTCGGGACGATCACCAACGTCGAGAAGCGCGATTTTGGCCTGTACCAGCAGGTCGAGGTCACCCCGTCGGTGAGCTTCTCGCGCCTCGACGAGGTGTTCGTGCTCACCGCGGGGGCGCGCGAGGAGGCGGTCTCGAAGCTCAGCCGCGAGGACAGCACGGGGACGCCATGACGCGCGACCTCTTGCTGCTCCTCACGGGCTTCTCCTTGCTCGTCGTGCAGGCGGCGGTGGGCAGCGTGGTCGACCTCGGCGTCCTCATGCCCAATCCGCTCGTGCCGATGGTGATGTACCTCGGCATGGCGCCCGATGTGTCGCTCGGTCGCGGTGCCGTCCTGAGCTTTCTGCTCGGGCTGCTGATGGATTCGTTTTGCGGAAACGCGATGGGCCTGCTCACCTTCGTCCTCGTCGCGACCTTCCTCGTCGCGCGTGGAGCAGGCTTTCGCTTGCTGATGCGCGGCCGCGTCTCGCAGGTGATGATCACCGCGGCGGTCGCCTTAGTCGGTTACGCCTCCGTGGTCGCCCTGCGCGGCATCTTTCGAGCGCCCCCGCCCCTCGAAGCCTCCAACGTGCGCCACGTGACCCTCTCAATCGTGGCTTCGGCGCTCTCGACCGGTGCGCTCGCGCCGTTTCTGTTTCAGGTGGTGCGGCGCATCGATGCGCTACGCAGGCGTGAAGACTCCACGGTGGTGTCATGAACTTGCTCAGCGTCAGTCGCGAGGTGGGCGAGTTCAAGAAGCGCTACAAGTGGATGGCGCTGGTCGTTTCGCTCGCGTTCCTCGCGCTGTTTGCGCGAGTCGCCTATCTGCAAGTGATAGCCCACGACGAGTACGCCGAGACGGCGCGCGAGAACATCGTCAAGACGCTCGATCTGCCGGCCACCCGCGGCATTCTGCGCGACCGGGCGGGGCGCGTGATCGCCGCCAATCGCCCGGCGTTCAAGCTCTTCGTCACGCCCTCGCGCTTGAGGGGCCCCGACGATGTCGAGCGCATCGCCGAGCTGCTCGGCCTAGACACGTCCGGAAGGCAGCTGCTCGAACAGCAGATAGCCCAGGTTCCCGAGCGCAGGCGTACGCACCAGATCGAGATGCTCGGCGAGCTGACGAGAGACCAACTCGCGGCGCTCGAGACCCACGCGCGCGACTTGCCCGCGGTCGACGTCATCAGCGTGCCCGTGCGCAGCTACGAGTTCGGGCGGCTCGCCTCCCACGCCGTAGGTTACCTGAACGAGATCAGCGCGGAGGAGCTCGAGGCCTATCGCGAGCAGGGCTACCGCGCGGGCGACCGCATCGGGCGCAGCGGCGTCGAGCGCGCGTGGGAGGCCTTTCTGCGCGGTCGACGCGGCTATCGCAGGGTGTACGTCGACGCCCGCGGTCGTCGCTCGCGCATCAAGCCGCCGACGGAGAGCGCCGAGGCCATGCGCGCCGATCCCGTGCCCGGGCGCGATCTCACGCTGACGCTCGACATGGACCTCATGCGCATCCTCGAGCGCGCCTTTCGCGGCCATCCCTCGGGGGCGGCCGTGGTGGTCGACGTCAACACCGGTAAGGTGCGCGCGCTGTTCTCGAAGCCGTCTTACGACCTGAACGAAATGAGCGGCAGGCTCACCGCGGATCGTGCGCGAGAGCTCAACGAGAACCCCTTTCGGCCGCTGATCGACAAGACGCTCTACGACAGCTACTTCCCGGGCTCGACCTACAAACCGATCAGCGCCATGGCTGCCCTCGGCGACGGCATCATGGACGAAACTCAGCGCGTCGATTGCATCGGCTACTACCAGCTCGGCAATCGTCGCTTCCGTTGTGAGCACGTGCACGGTGAGATCAACCTGCGCAATGCGCTCGTGCAGTCGTGCAACACTTATTTCTATCGCCTGGCCGAGCTCGTCGGCATGGACCGCTTGGCGCGTTATGCCTCCGAGCTCGGGCTCGGGGAGAAGACGGGCATCGGCATCAACACGGAGACCCGCGGTTTCATCCCGACGAAGGCCTGGCACGAGCAGCGCGGTGAGGTCTTCCGTGTGGGCTACACGCTCAATGCGGCGATAGGTCAGGGCAACACGCGCGTGACGCTGATCCAGCTCGCCATGGCCTACGCGGCGCTCGCCAACGGCGGCACGGTGTACGTGCCGCAGCTCGTCGATGCCGTGCAAGCGCCCTCCGGTGAGGTGCTCGAGCAGTTCACGCCACGCGTGCGGCGCACCCTCTCCTACAGGCCCGAGCACCTCGCTCTGATCCACGACGCGCTCAAGGGCGTGGTCAACGAAGACAAGGGTACGGCGTACGACCTGAAGCGCCTTTCGTCCGTGCTCGTCTCCGGCAAGACCGGCACCGCGCAGGTCGAGCGGCACCAGCGTCGCAAAGATGACCCCAAGCGGGCCTGGTATGTGAATCGTGCGCACGCGTGGTTCGCAGGCTGGGCCCCGTCCGACGATCCCGAGCTCGCGATCGTGGTGCTCGTGGAGCACGGCGGTGGCGGTGGCAAGAACGCGGCACCGATCGCTATCGAAGCGATGCAGCAGTACTTGGGTCAGCGCAACGCGGGCGCCCATCTGATCCAGGGAGGAGGGCCCTGATGGCGATTCGCGGCGGCTTGCGTGAGCAGTTCGACTGGCCCCTATTCGTCACCGTGGCCCTGATCGCGCTGATGGGCGTCACGAACCTTTACAGCGCGACGAGCGCGGCAGCCGAGGGCATGGCCGACATCTACATGCAGCAGATCTACTGGCTCGCGCTCGGAGCTGGGGTGGCCGTGCTGGTGGCGGCCGTCGACTACCGCCACTACGAGCGCCACGGCTGGCTTGCTTACGGCGTGGGCGTGATGGCGCTCATTCTGCTTTTCGTGCTCGGCCGCAGCATACGCGGCTCGGTGCGCTGGCTGTCGATCGGAGCCTTTTCGCTGCAGCCAAGTGAGCTGATGAAGATCTTTCTGATCATCGCGCTCGCCAAGTACCTCCACAACGATCCGAAGACGACAGGACGCACGCTGAAGGATCTGGTCGCGCCGGGCCTCATCCTGGCCCTGCCGATGATCCTGATCCTGAAGCAGCCCGATCTCGGCACTGCGCTGATCTGTGCGGCGATCTTCGCTTCGATCATGTTCCTGACGAACCTCAAGCTGCGCTCGCTCGTCACCTTGGTGGTCGCGTTCGGGGCGTCGGCGCCGCTGACGTGGCAGTTCATCCTGCAGGACTACCAAAAGGGGCGACTCATCTCCTACTGGGCGAGCTTCACCGACCCTCAGCGCGATGTGCTCGGCTCGGGTTGGCATGCCCATCAGAGTAAGGTGGCGATCGGCAGCGGTGGCTTTTGGGGCAAGGGCTTTCTGCAGGGTACGCAGAATCAGTATGGCTTTCTGCCCGATCAGCACAGCGATTTCCCGTTTGCCGTGTTTGCCGAAGAGCACGGCTTCATCGGCGTGACCGTGCTGCTCGGCGCCTACTTCTTTCTGATCCTGTGGGGGCTCAAGGTCGCCTCGCAGGCCAAAGACCGCTTCGGCGCGGTGTGTGCGGTGGGCGTGAGCGGGATGTTCTTCTTTCACACGATCATCAACGTGGGCATGGTGATGGGCCTTCTGCCCGTGGTGGGTGTCACGCTGCCCCTGTTCTCCTACGGCGGCTCGAGCGTGCTCACGTTCATGATCGGCATCGGCCTCCTGATGAACGTGTCGATGCGACGCTTTCACTTCTGATCTAGGGTTCCTTGCGATCGCGCCTCAGCTCTCCGAGATACCCAGGAGCAGCAGCGTGAGGTCGTCTTCGACAGGGCAGCCTTCGCTCGCCAAGCGTAGCTCGTTCATGAGCTGGTCGCGCGCGAGCGGCACTTCCGTTCTGGCGTGCTTCTCGAGCAGGCGACTGAGCCTGCGCGCCCCGAGCTCGCGCCCATCGACGGTCGGCATTTCGAGGACGCCGTCGGTGACGGCGAGCACGCGCGTGCCCGGCGTGAGGGTCACCTCTTGCTCACCGAGTGTGAAGACTGCGCTGCCGAGCGGTGTACCGCGCAACACGATGGGCTCAACACCTGCGCCCGGTCGGCACACGAGAACCGGTGGCGCGCCCGCACACAACGTGCGCATGCGCTGCCCCGACGGGTCGAGCTCGAGCG
>CAYNOM010000028.1:13030-21243 GCA_964398415.1 uncultured Polyangiales bacterium
CCCTTGGACAGCTCGCGCGAGCTCGGCAGGAGCAAGGATTGCACGGCGCCGCTGAGCTGAAGATCCTTGTCGATCTCTCGACGCTCGATCTCCAGGCGCGCCGCGCGTGCCATCTCTTGGCTCAGCGCGATCTGTCCGCCGATAGCTTCGAGGATCTCGAGGTCGCCGCGTGTGAACACGCCACGGGCGAGGCTGCTGTCGAGGTAGATCACGCCGAGGATCTGATCGGCCAGGCGAATCGGAGCGCACACCATGCTGCGCAGGTTGGCGGCGACGACGCTCTCGGAGCCGAGGCTCGCCCCTTCCTCGGTGCCGCTCATCACGATCGGAACGCCGCTCGCCCGCACGCGCCTCACGAGTGACTTCGCGTAGGTTTCGCTCGGCTCGAGATCTTCGCGTGAGGCGCTGCGGGCCGCTACCGCGCGCAGTGCGCCCGTACCGCTGTCCGCAAAGATCAGGCCACGCTCGGCACCGAGCAGACCGATCAAGCGATCGAGCACGGCGCGCGCCTGTGCCTCGGGCTCGAGCTCGCGGCTCGCGGCGAGCGTGACCTGAAGCAGCACGTCGCGCTCGCGCTGAGCCGTGTGCTGCGCGAGCACGGCGCGCGCGCTCGTCGGCACGCCGGTCGACTGCGTCACGTGGGTGTGCGTGAGGCCGAGGGCACGTTCGATCTCGCGTGCCCTGCGCAGCTGTCCGATCGAGTCGGCGACCGCCACGGCGGCGCGTCCCTCGCTGCGGGCGGCGTCGTCCCGTCCGAGTGACATGAGGATACGCGCCCTGAGCGCTCTCGCCTCCACCAGCACCGCGGGGAAGTCATGCTCCGTAGCCTCACGCTCGGCCTCGATGAGCGCGCGCTCGGCGGCTTTCTGGTCGCCCAGGCACCACAGCTCTGCCGCGTGCAGCACGTGCAGGTGGCCATTCATGTACGGCCCCCGCGGGCAGGTGCGCGCCCAGCGCGCGCTCTCGATGAAGATGCGGCGCCGTTCGGGAAGCCGCTCGGGCGAAGCGCGAAACATCTGGAGCAGACGGATGTGAGCCACGGTCACGTAGCCACGGGCCATCAGCCACGCAGCATGTCTCGGAGTGAGTCGCGATCGATGCGCTCGCTCCACGGCCTCGTCGATCGCCTCGTCATCGGCACCTTGGATGGCCCGATAGAAGGCGACGCTGTGCCAACGCATCAACCAGCCGAGGGGATCCTCCTCCGGCGTGGAGAGCCGCCGCGCCAGGCGCTCGATCACCGGTTCGCACAGATCGACCCGATCCAAGCTGGACAGCACGTCGAGCTGGGCGACGAGACATGACTCGGGCAGCTCCGCCTCGCGGCCCAGGCGCGCCTGCGCGATGCCCGTGATGCGGTCGAGGAGCGCTGCGGTACGGTGGACGTAGCCGCGGATCATGTAGCTCGAGGCGAGGTTCGTGAAGCCTTGGCTGATGTAGGCGATGTCGAGGTCGCCGATGTGCTTGTCGAGCGTCTGCGCCAGGATGCGCTCGCCCGCGTGGATATCGCCGTACAGGGATAGGCCGACACCTTGCAGGTAGCGA
Source organism: uncultured Polyangiales bacterium (assembly GCA_964398415.1). Classification (GTDB taxonomy): domain Bacteria; phylum Myxococcota_A; class Polyangia; order Polyangiales; family DASUME01; genus DASUME01. The sequence goes on from CAYNOM010000028.1 coordinate 14,576, forward strand.
GCATGGGCGCGAATTCGCGGATCCTCGAGCGTCTCCGCCATCGCGTACACCTCGTCGTAGTAGGCTTCCGCGCGTCGCCTGTTCTTGATGAGGTAGAAGAAGTTCGCGAGCGCGGCGAGCCCAGAGCCGAGCTCGCGCGAAGGGCCGAGGCGCCGGCCGAGCATCCAGCCGTACATGCCGACGTTGAGCGTCGCGAGCACGTCCTGCATCCAGAAGTAGTACATGCCCGTCAGCTCGATCACGCGAATGTGCGTGTGCGCCTCGGGCTTGTGCCGGTCGACGCCGAGACCTACCCCGGTGAGCTCCATGAAGAAGGCGCGCGCTGCATGCCAGAGGGCGAGCACGAGTGCCCACAGCCCAGAAGGCGGCAGCGGGCGGCCCAGGTCGCGAAAGCCTTGCTCCAGATGCTGTCGCATCGGGCCTGTGTGCCCCATCTCGTTGAAGAAGTGCAGCTCGGCGCAACGCGCGTGCATCGCGGCGCGGGTTGGGGCGTCGGGGCAGGCCAGAATGGCACGGTTGAGCGCCATCACCGCCGCTTCGACGTCACCTCTTTGGGCATCCAACTGACCGAGGGCGCGCATGAGTCGAAAGTCGTCGGGCAGGCCGAACCTCTGCGAGAGGGTCTCTGCGTAGCCGAGCAAGGTCTCAGCCTCGTCGAAATTGAACGAATCGAGCGAGGAGAGGCCAGCGGCAAGGCAGAAATCGAAGCTCTCTGCCGCGGTCTCAGCCGTGCTCGCAAAGAACGCCGCCCTCGCGACGAGCGCGCGCTCGCGCGCGTCATAGCGGTGTCCTTCGGAGAGCCTCGCCGCGATGGCGTCGTACACGCGTGTCACTTCTGCCGCTGGCAGCGCCTCGCGCAGCGCATCCACGAGCGCAGTGCCGACGAAGGTGAACGTGCCGTCGTCCGCCGAGACCACGAGCCTCAGCTGCACGGCCTCCCAGAGCACGCGATCGATGTGCGCTTTGGGGAAGCCGACGCGCTCGAGCCAGTGGCTGTGAAAGCGCCGACCGAGCAGGGCCGCAATCCGCAGCGGGGCGAGCTCCGCTTCGCTCAGGCGCGAGAGGGCCGCTTGGGCCGAGGCGGTCGTGACGCCCTTCACCTCGAGGCCCACGAAGCGGGGCTCATCCAGGGTCCAGTGACGCCCGTCGGTGTCGAGCGCTTCCTCGTGCAACGCCAGCGCGATGTGCTGGGCGAGGCGGCGCGGATTGCCACCCGTGCACTGCAAGGCGAGCTCCGACAGCCGAGGTGGCAGAGGACGTGGACCGAGAGTGTGTCTGAGCACCTTCTCGATGCCCTCGCGGTCGAGCGGCTCGAGGGGCAGGGTGCGCAGGTTCGGCTGTCCATCGAGGGGCGCCTTCTGGCTTGCCGTGCAGAGCACGAGCAATGGGGCTTCACGGGCGTGATCGAGCAGACGCTGCACGACCGACAGCTCCGCGGTGGCAAGTCGGTCGGCTTCCTCGAACACCAAGACCAGGGGCCGCTCGCGCGTCGCACTGCCCGCGAAGGTGCGGGCCAGGGCCTCGACTGCGCCCTCGACCTCGATGTCTCGCGCCGGCGCGGGCAAGCCGGAGAGCTCGGGATACAGGCGCGCGAGCAAAGGACCCTCGCGCGCGAGCGCCTCCTTCAGGCGCGTGGCCAGCTCGCGATCTTCGTGCGCCTGCTGCATCAGCTGACGCAGGAGCGTCTGCGAGGCCGAGAACGAGGTGCCGTCCTGTTCGCGCGCGGTCGACCACAGCACGAGCGTGTGTGGCGAGCGTGCGAGGGCGGTGCGACACAGCGCGGCCCTGCCGGAGCCCGGCTCGCCTTGCACCCACAGGGCTTGACCGCGTCCGCTCGAGAGCGCGGCGATGGCCAGGCGCAGCTCGGAGAGCTCGGCGTCACGCCCCGGCAAAGGCGCTTCCGCGTGCCTCTGCGCGAGCGCGAGCGCTCTCAGCCTCTCGCCGCGGGCCACCCGCTCGAGATCCGCGGCGAGGCAGTGTGCGTTCGGATAGCGATCGTCAGGATCTTTGTTGAGCAGCTTGTCGACGATGCGCGCCAGAGCATCAGGCACCTCGGGGCGCAGTGCGCGCACGTCAGCCGCGCGCGCGGTGGCGTGGAGCTGGAGCAGCACCTCGGCCTCCTCGCCCTGAAATGGCGGGTGACCCACGAGGCACTCGAAGATCACGCAGCCGAGGGCGTAGAGGTCGGCGCGACCATCGACCCCACGCCACAGCATGCCGGTCTGCTCTGGGGCGCTGTAGGCGAAGCTGCCAGCGATGCGCGCGGACATTGCTCCTGCATCGAGCAGGGCGAGGTCTTCGGCGATGCCGAAGTCAGTCAGGCGCGCCCAGGGACCGCCCTCGTCGAGCAGCACATTGCCGGGCTTCAGGTCGCGATGCACGACGCCACGCGCGTGGGCTTCGGCCAATGCGTCGCACAGATCGCGCGCGATGCGCAGGGTTTGGTCGACCGCGAGCGGACCGTGTCGCAGCCGATCGGCAAGCGTGCCGAGGCTCGTGCCCGAGAGCAGCAGGTACTCACGTCCATCGGCCGTCGTGCCCGCGGCGTAGAGCGTCGGGATGCAGGGACTGTCGAGCCGCGCCAGAAAACGAGCCTCGTGTCGCAGCATCGCGCCATGTTCGGGCGCGCCATCGAGTGCGAGCTTCACCACGAGCGAGCGCGTGTCGAGAGCCGTGAGATCGGCGCCTGAACGTGATGCGGACCACACCACGCTGTGCGCGCCGCGCCCCAACACCTGCTCGAGTGAGAGCCCTTTGATCAGCTCGGCGTGTTCAGCCCGTGCCGCCACCTGTTCCCTATCCCCACTCTACATCGCGCGTTCTTTGGCGATGCGCGCCAAAGCGATGGCGCTGAGTCAGGGAGGGAGGCTGAATGTACGTCAGATGGATCGCATGTCAGCGGCCGCTCAGATCCGACGGCAAGGTAGGCTGAGACAGGAGCTCGCTGAACGCACGCCAACGGGCCGTGTCGTCTCCCTCGCTCACGCTCTCGATGTGCTGCTTCACGAGATCCTTGCCGAGGTTGTAGTTGATCACGTAGGCGCGGTACTTGTCGATGAAGCGGATGCGCTGCACGGCACGCTCGCGGCTCGTCAGCATCGTGCGCGAGAGAAACTCGATGGCCTCCTCCTGCGTCATCTGGCCATCCAAGTAACGCTGCGCCGCAATGTTCGAAGCGTAAGAGAGCTTCTGCGTCAGGCCGAGCACGCGGTAGTAGCGCTCTGCGAGGCTCGGATCGAGGCCCGCGAGGGGAAACAGATGCTCCTTCTCCCATGCTGCGCGCGTGTCGCCCGGGAACGCGAGATCGATGCCGAAATTGGCGCTGCCTTCCGCGATCAGCGACTGCGATGAGAACAGAGGATATACCGTGAGCTCGACGAAGCCCCGCCCGCGCACCAGCTGCTCTTCGAGCAGCACGTTGTACACGTGGTGACCGGGATAGCCCTCGTGGCAGGCCAGATCGATGGCGCGATCGATGTGGATCGGCAGGCTCGTGTTGATCTGGATCAGGCTCTCGTAATTGCCCTTGTACCAGTTGTAGCCGCCCCAGGGTTTGTCCGTGACGTACTCGACCGTGAAGCGCTCGCCTTCGGGCAGCTTCACGTGCGCCATCGTGCGCTCACGGCAGCCGGCGATGGCGCGATCGATCACCTGGGCGAGCTTGTCGCTTGGGATCTCGAACTGTTTGCGGAAGGCCTCGAAGCGATCGGTGAGCGGGCCTTCGCCCGGAAGCTCGCTCTCGAGCTTCTGAAGCAGCGTGTCGAAGTGCGAAGCGTCGAGGGAAGGTGAGATCGCGTCGTAGATGGCGAGCGACTCCTGGTCGAAGGGCAGCTTCTTGCCCTGCAAGAGATCGATGCGTGCGATCAGTGAGCCGAGCTGACGCGTCAGGTAGTTGCGGCGTAACACCTGCCACTCGTCGCCGTCGGGCATCGCCCTGAGCTCGTGCGCGAGCGCGTCGGCCGCCGAGCGAATGCGGGCGAGATCCTTGGCTTCGGCCTTCGCCTGCTCGCGCAGCTCTGCGGGGCCGTAGTAGGCGTCGACGAAGTCTGGGTCGTGCTCTCCGAGGGCGAGCACGATCCTCACGTAGTCGCGGGCCCTCTCATCGAGCAGAGAGGCCGAGCTCGACGTGGTCGAGGGCTCGACGACGGCGTTGTTCGACGTGGTGTGCGAGCACGCGGACACGCCCGAGAGCAGGCCTAGGCACAGAGACGACAGGGCGAGGGATCGACGCATGCGGAGGGCATGGCACGAGCCGTTCGGGGGGCCGCTGATTTTGCGCACAGGGCTCGCGCCCATGGGCGTGCACGGGGCGAGCACCGAGGGGCAGAAAGGTCAGCCTGCCCTGGGGCGGATCACCTTGTCGGTTTGCCTGGCCACGCGCTTGCCGAAGGCGTCTTGAATGGCGTAGGGCAGGCGGCGCAGCACGCGCGCCACGTTGGCCTCGAGGCCGAGGGTGACGAGCGCGCGATCTCTGCGGATCGCCGCGACGATGCGGCGCGCGAGGAGCTCGGGCTGGGGCGCAAAGCGCAGAAAGCGATCGAAATCGAGGTGCGAGAGCCCGACGTGCTCGCGGCGAGCGATGTCGGTCTTGAGGATGCCAGGGCATACCATGCTGACCCCGATGCCCTGGGAGGCGAGCTCCCAGCGCAGCACCTCACTGAAGCCCACGACGCCGAACTTCGAGGTGCTGTAAGACGTCATGCCGGGAGCACCGACCAGGCCCGCGGCGGAGGCGACGTTCACGATGTGGCCCATGCGCTGCGCCACGAAGTGACGACCGAAGATGCGCGAGCCGTGTACGACGCCCCACAGGTTGGTGTCGATCACGCGCTCGAACTCGGCGTCGCCGCACTCGAGCAAGGAGCCCGCGTGAAACAAGCCGGCGTTGTTGACGATCACGTGTGCGCCGCCGAGGTCGCCCAGGCACCTTTCGAGCAAGCGCTCGAGCTGCGCCTTGTCGCGCACGTCCGTTTTCACCGCGATGCAGCGCCTGCCGAGCGCCTCGATCTCGCTCCGCACCGCCTGCAATCCCGTTTCATCGATGTCGGCGAGGGCGAGGTCCATGCCTGCGCGCGCGAGCTCGAGTGCGACGCAGCGTCCGATGCCGTGGGCTGCCCCGGTTACCGCGGCGACGCGACCTTCGAGGTTCTTCATCCGCGTGGCATGCCATCGCGCCGTGAGCCCTGCAACGTCGCGCACGGCCCCGTCACACGCGTGTGGTCGCCAGGCGGTGGTCGACCATCAGGCAGCGGTCTTGCACGACGTCGATGCCCGCGTCGGCCAGCTTGCGCGCGAACAGATCGTTGCGGATCCCGCTCTGCAACCACACGCAGTAGGGGCGAGCCGCGATCAAGTCGTCGAGGTGGGGGGCGAGATCTTGGGAGCGTCGAAAGACATCGACGATGTCCACGCGGCTCGGGATGTCTGACACCTTGCGGAACACCGGCGCGCCGAGGATCTCACGCACCTCGGGGAAGTAGACCGGCACCGGAATCACCTCGACACCCGCGTACACGAGGTACTCGGGCACGTAGTACGCGGGCTCGCTGGCCAGCTTCTCGATCTTGATGCCCAGCACGGCCACGCGCTTCGCGCTCTTCGCGACCTCGCGCGCTTCGTGGTCCACAGTGATGATCCGACCCGCCATGATCGACTCCTACGGCCGGAAGGTATGTCGCGGGCAGGCGAATGCCATTAGGCAACGGGCGGCGTCCGCGCAAAGACGCTCAGCCGAGGGCGCGCCACAGGGCGAGCATGACCAAGAACGGGATCGAGAACAGGGCGAGCAGAAGCGCACCCACGAACGTGACCAGGGCAATCTCCCGCGCGCCCGGCTCTTCGTCCCCCGCGTCGCCATAGCGCTCGATGAGCTCGAGGTTTTTGCGGTTTGCCTTGAACACCACGTCGAACAGGTCGCCGAGCAGCGGGATGCTGCCGACGAGGGCGTCTGTGCCGACGTTGACGAGCATGCGCACGAGAACCACCCAGGGCACGTGTCGCTCGATCGCCAGCCAGAACAGGGAGAGCGCCGACAGCGCAGAGACCGCATCGCCGGCGACCGGAAAGAGCATGCCCAAGATCGCATCGGCGCCGAAGCGGATCGAGGTGCCCGGGAGGGTCAACCCGTCGTCGAGGAAACGCACCAGGCGCTCGGCCCAGATCGGAGTGTCGCGTGGTTCCATGCCGCCCATGACGAAGACGTAGCACCTGGGAGCGAGTACCCCTGCCCACACAGGGTCGAGGCCCCTAAAATCGCTTCGATCTCGGTTCCTTCTTTCGCGTAGGATCGACGCGTGAGCTTGCGCGCATTCTCGGGGAAGTCGGCCTTGGTGACGGGCGGGGCTGCTGGCATCGGCAGGGGGCTGGTCGAGGAGCTGTGTGCGCAAGGCGCGCGCGTGGTGGTCGCCGACATCGACCTGCTCGCCGCCCAGAAGCTCGCTTCGGAGCTCGAGGCGCGCGGGGCACGGGCGCTCGCGATGCAACTCGACGTGGCCGACGCCGAGGCGTTCGCGCGGGTGATCGCGGCGGTTCAGAAGGAGCTAGGTCGTCTCGACTACATCTTCAACAACGCTGGCGTGGCGCTGATGGGAGAAGCGCGTGACACGAGCCTCGGACAATACCGACGCCTCTTCGAGATCAACCTCATGGGCGTGGTGCACGGCTCGAAG